>SVMQ01000210.1 GCA_015067375.1 Oscillospiraceae bacterium
TGCCTGCAATTATCGGGTTTGCTTTTTGCTTGGTGTGCTTCGCCTTGCCCTGCAGCTCGGACACGGGCAGTGCGTCATTCTTTTTGCCGATATGAGTAATATCGGGGCGCTTCATTCCCTGTTTAGCCATGTTATCACCTCGGAAATAGTATCTCCGCGCTGTGCTGCTATATACCTGACAGAAAACTGCACGACTTTCAAAAAGCCGTGCAGCATTTTTTATTCTTCTGTAAAATGGATGACCTTAGACGAGAAATCGCCATGCAGACTGATGTTTATACCACAATTCATGAGAGCCGCGCCGCTGTGTACCTCGCCTGTTTCGCTGCTGCGGTACTTCTTCGCGGGGTCAAGACCCTTGAGCTTAACGCGTCTGCTGCCGAAATTCGGTCTGCCAAGCACCTGCACAAAGGTGAATACAGCCTCGCTCTTGTCCTTTGCAACAAACATCCATGCATCCCACATGATGTCCTCAAACACATTACCGATGCGGTACTGGTCGCCTGTGCGGATGAGCGGATTGTATTTCTTGAACATCTCGACCTGTGCAGGTATCTCGTTTCTGTCCTGCTCAGGGATACGTGTTACATCCAGCTCATAGCCGAATGTTCCCACCATAGCGACATTGCCGCGTGTGGAGAACGGAGTGGTTCTGCCAACGGTATGGTTGGGGCAGTCGGAAACGTGTGCGCCCATCGCGGAAGCAGGATAGCACATAGAAGTACCGTGCTGTATCTTGAGGCGCTCTATCGCGTCTGTGTCATCGGATGTCCATATCTGCGGTGAGTAGAACAGCATACCTGCATCAAAGCGTGCGCCGCCGCCCGAGCAATTCTCCAGCAGGATATACGGATAATCATGAGTCAGGCGATCCATAACATCGTACACACCCAGAACATATCTGTGCCACAGTTCGCGCTGACGGTCACTGGGAAGTGCATTGGAGCCTACCTCGGTAAGCTGTCTGTTCATATCCCACTTGATGTACTCGATATTTGCGCTGTCCAGTATCTTCTTCATCATGCCGTAGATGTGGTCGCGGACTTCCTTGCGGCTGTAGTCCAGAACATACTGCTGACGGCTCTGTGTGAGCGGCATTCCGTCTATCTGTATAGCCCAGTCGGGATGCGCTTTGTACAGCTCGCTGTCAGGCGATATCATCTCAGGCTCAAACCAGATACCGAACTTCATGCCGAGCTTGTTGACCTCGTCAACAAGATACTTAAGACCGCCGTTTATCTTCTTCTCGTAAACGAACCAGTCGCCAAGCGAGCTGTTGTCGGAGTCGCGGTGACCAAACCAGCCATCGTCCATTACCAGCATCTCTATGCCAAGCGCGGACGCCTGCTTTGCGATGTCGATAAGCTTATCTGTGTCAAAGTTGAAGTATGTAGCTTCCCAGTTGTTGATGAGGATGGGACGGCGCTTGTCCTTGTACTCGCCGCGGATAAGGTGCTGACGATACAGGTCATGGAAGGTGCGCGACATATTGCCGATACCCTCAGAGGAATACACCATAACAAGCTCAGGAGCGGTAAACTCAGCCTCGGGAGCAAGCTTCCAGCTGAAATCAAAGTGGTTGATACCCATCACAAGGCGCGTTTTCTTGTGCTGAGTTACCTCAGCCTGTGCAAAGAAATTGCCGCTGTAGATCAGATTGAAGCCGTATGCCTCGCCGATGTCCTCGTTTGCATTGTGAGATACCAGTGCAACGAACGGATTGTTCTGATGGGAGCTTTCACCCTTTACAGAGTCAACGCCCTGCTTGCCATGATGCAGGCGACAGCGCTCGATAGCGCGCTCTCTTGCCCATGAGCCGTTCAGCGTAATGAAATCGTACTGCTCGTTATCAAAATCAACACAGCCCGACAGCACACGGCGCACATCGAATGCCTCTGTACCCTTGTTGATAAGCTTAACGCTTCTTGTGATAACGTCGAGGTCAGCAAATACGGTGTAGTACAGGATAACATTAAGTCCTGTGCGCTTGTCAGCAAGCGTTACTGCAACTGTTTCAGCCTCGCCCTCGTTTGCAAAGGTAGCAGGAAGCTGCACTGTGCAGTCCTCCAGCTGCTGATGAAGCTCGGGCTTGCCCTTGATTATCTCATGAGAAACGTAGCGCAGGTCAAGTGAGGACATACCCTTGCCGTCCATCAGCATGATAGCAGGCTCGCGGTAGTCGCCAATGCCGTGGCAGGGATACTCAAACGGAGTGGAATCCATGAAAGTACCCATGTCGCGCTCGTTTACCTTGGGGGTATAGGGATTCTCGCCAAGGCGCAGCAGGTAGGACAGATCCTCGTCATCTGCACGCTTGCCGAAGTAAACATGAGCAAGATGTCCGCTCTCCAGTGCAGCAAATGCGTAGGTAACGCCCTTGCCTGTAAGGGTGAACATGGTCATCTCCTCGGTATAAGGGTCGCTGCCGCCTATCTGCCAGCGATAGGGAGAATATTCCTTTGTCAGCTTTTTAATGTTGATAAGTTCCATGCTTGGAATTCCTTTCTGATGTATGATAGATACAGTATAGCATATTTTGCCGCGTTATTCAAGTATCATAACGCTCATAAAACACAAAAAGAATGAGCCAAGCGCAAAACTCAGCTCATTCTCTCATGTATCTGTTATTTAAACAGGCTGTAAGATCAGTGTACTCCGCCAAGTACAGGAGCAGTACCTACGACAACGCCGTCGGATATACCCTCTTCCTCAGCGAATGCAGCAGTAGTAGTACCCTTGAACTCCTCCAGTGTGGGAAGCTCTACATCGGGACGGGAATCGGTGAAAGGAACAGCAATAACGCCGTAGCACTTACCCTTGCTGAAATGTACCTCAGCATAAGTATTCTCAAGGTCGCTGAGCGTATCCTTCATATATGCAACATACTCCGATTCTTTGTCAGTATTTGTTGCGGAATCTGTTCCCCAATGATCTACTCCGTCCTGAAAGTCAGCTGCGCCAGCACCGCCGTTTACTGTCCACTTGCCTGTCTTGTCAATGGACACACAAAGTGTAAAATCGCTTGCGTTAATCATAGTTATAGATCTACTGTTGAGCTTAGTCAGGAAAGAAGTAGTATTATTTCTGATCCGTGCAGCAGTAACATCCATATCGCTTACATAATCCTCAAGGCAGTCCTCGTAATAGTCAACAAGGAAATCCCAGTATTCCTCGCCCGACATCTTAAGAACCTCTTCGTCCTCTTCCTCTGCAACATACTCAAGGATATCTAACCAGATCTCTTCCTCTGAACCGTCCTCGTCATACTCGTCCGCAAAAAGCAGCTTGATCTTTTCCCACTCGTCAGTGTCTTCGATCTCGCTGACATAGCCCTTGGGGCCGCTGCAGCCTGTGAACATCAGTGCGGATGCAAGCACTGCGGCGATAGCCGTTGTTTTTTTCTTCATGATTAATTTCCTCCTTACAAGAAATTCGTGTTAATTATAACACTTTAATAAAATTTTGTCAAGCAAAGATCACCGCAGCGTATTAACTGCGGTGATCCTTGTTATATCAGGGAATATCAACTGTGAAAGTGATGGAGATGTTATTAACAGCGTCCTTCTTGGAAAGCGGCATGATCTGTGCTGTGCAGCCTGTCAGATCGCCGTCGGGCGTTCTCGCATCATCGGGTGCCTTGGATACCCAGCCGTTGTACAGATTTACTCTGGTACACTTGCCGTCATCGGACGAAGTATACTCCTTGCCTGCAAGCTCATAGGGAGCGTTGTTGATGAGTATCTTGTCGATGGTGACGGTGCATCCGGGGAAGAATGTTTCGCCGTTGGAGATACCCAGCGCGGAGAAAGCCGTACCGTAAGCAGCACCGCAGCCATTGAAGTCAAGGCTTACTGTATATGTACCCTCGCCTGTTATCTGAGCATTCTTTGCAACGACGCCCTTAGTCTTGTTAGTGGGGTCATAAGTATCGCCCACGCTGTAGGTCTTGCTGTAGTCATTGCTCTGGAACATTATCCACGCGATAGCCATCTCATCGGAGGGCGGCAGCTCTACATCTGCCATTGCGTTCTCTTCAGCAGCCTTAGCAGCAGCCTCGATGGAAGCCTTTGCGTTAGCCTTTACCTCCTCAGTCGTGAGCGACGCCTCGTTAGCATAGCGGCGTGTGTCAAATATCTCACCTATAACGGGATCAGCCCAAGC
>SVMQ01000211.1 GCA_015067375.1 Oscillospiraceae bacterium
GAATTCGCGCGGTATCGTTTCTTCTCAGCGTGATGAGGCGCAGTTCATGGCTGACAGCGGCGCGGATATCATCATTGGCTCACATCCCCATGTGCTGCAGGAGATGCGCTATCTCATTTCCTCAGACGGCAGGGTAGTACCCTGTGCATTCTCGCTTGGCAACTTCCTGTCAACGCAGGCGGAGCTTGTGGAAAACCGCGACAGCGCTATCGTGCGCGTGGAGCTTACGCGGGATGCTGATGGCATTTCGGCTGCGGTGTCTGCTATTCCGTGTCACTGCTTTGACACAAGGGACGGAGTGACGGTAAGGCCCGTTTACCCCTCATACAGCGAGGATTCGCGCGAGGCGCTGAAAAGGATAAACGACTGCATCGGAAAGTCTGTGAAGCCTTATGCGAAAAAGCCAAAGGTAGTGCTAAGCGGCTCTGTTATACTTGAACGCATATTCGGAAGCGAGAGCGGCTTTGAGGTGGATAAGGCGCCTGTGCTGTTGTCGCAGCTGTCTGCCTGCACGGGCAGCGGTGAGCCTTATGATATAGTTGGTACGGTAAGGCTGGATGTGGAGAAATCCTTTGCACAGCATATCAGAAGCTGCGGCGCTGATATGATCGCGGTGGATCTGTATTCCGCGGCGGCGATCTCATGCTATCAGATGGGCGATAATCTATATACAGGCTCCAAAAAATTCCTCAATTCTAAATTTTACAAGAAGAACCAGAGCAGGATGAAGCGCATTAGACCGCCGTTTTCCGCGAAGTTGTGGAAGCCGTGCGTCAAGCGTTATGCCGAGGCGGTGCTTGCTGCATTCCCGCCTGAACGCATCGTGCTGTTCAGACAGTGCTTTTCCGAGAAAGCGGCAACAGGCGCAGAGCTGCGTCTGTCAGAGCCGCGCGATGACCTTAACAGGCGCATTGCAGAGATGGAGGACTACTTCATCAGCCTTGTGCAGCCTGCGGTGGTGGATATTTCGAGGTGCTATTTCAGCATAGGAAGCTCTCCTAGCGACATCGAGCGCGAGTATTTCTCAGACGCTGCAAATGCGGCGGCACGGATACTCACACAGGGAAGAGCCTATATCGACCGTGCGGATACCGATATGTGGTACGACCGCGTGCTGCGTTATTACAACAGCATGACTGCAAGGGGCTTCCAGCGCTGGCTGCTCAATATGAGGAGCGCAGCGGATATGCTGATAGCCTATACCAACGAGAATTTTGCGGCGCGTCATCGTCAGCGCCTGCTCCGCCTGAAAAGGCTGGGCTGCTCCGAGCTTTCTGAGGTTCGTGGATTTTTCGCACAGGACTGCGGTGCGGAGGAGATAGCCAATGCAGCCGATCTTATCGACAGGGTGCTGCGCGGCGACCTTTCGCAGGACTATGACTGCTACGCTCCCGCATTCAGGGAGAAATACAATATACTCAAGATAATGGCAAAGCTGCTTTCGGTGGAGCTTGAAGCGCCGATAACATCCGAGGCGGCGGAGCTTGCTTTCCTGCTTCGTGACAAGCCGCAGCAACTGAAGCAGTATATCACGAAGCTCAGGGAGATAACCGTTGATGTGTGGGGCAGTACGCTGTCCAAGAGCGTGCTTGACCGCTGCAAGAATGCGCGTGTGGGACGCTATGTATTCGGTCAGTGTCCGCTGCTTGCAAATGAGCCGCTCGTGCCTGCTTCAATTCCGCAGGATGATACCAAATTCAGCGGCAACAGCTGGCGCAGACGCATGACGGAGGAAGCTTTCAGCCGCATGGGTATGTTCTCGCTGACAAAAAGCGGCTCCAAATGGCTCGTCGTTGACTTCTATGACGCTGTAAATCAGATGAACGAGCTTGGCGGCGGTCTTTTCGTCGTGGATGAATTTCTGAAGAACACCGAGTTCTATAAGGAGATAAAGGATCAGTGTACGCCTTGCTATCTGTTTGAAAAGCGTACTATGGCGCAGTGTCAGAGCGCGCTAAAGCGATTTACCGAGGATCTTTCCTTCCGCTACGGCAAGAATATAATCCTCATCAAGACCGACCTTAAGGATAGATATATCACGCTTGGCGATCGCCTTGAAGCGCTGCCTGCCGATCAGTATCTGGATGTCAAGCGCAGGTTCCTTGCGCTTTGCGAGGGATATTTCGTGGACTACACAGGCTGCTTCGTGCTGGATATCTCTAAGCATTATCACGCGGCTGACCGTCATCCAGAGGGTGCAGGCGACGTGAATTATGAGGCGGACTTCTACCGCCGCGCCGCCGAATATGTTTCGTATGTGGTGAACGGCGGCACTACACGTCTGTTCAACAGGGCAGATGAAAGCTATATAAGGATGAGAGATCTCAGGCTCGACCGAAAGTAACGGTGAAAGGATACGCGGATGATATTCGGAGGTCACAACAGCATAAGTAAGCGCAGGGCGGCATTGCTGTCCCTGCTTACCGCTGTTTGCGTCATCTGCACGGCTTGCGGCGACGAGGGACAGCCTGCACAGACTTCGCAGGCATCACAAGCATCATCTGCATCACCGACAGGCACATCCTCAACTCAGGAGAGTACCACTTCGTCCTCGTCTGCAACGTCATCGGCTACATCACCGACATCGGGCACGGTATCGTCTGACACCACAGAGCCCGTTGTCATAGAAACGGCAGAAAGCGCCGAAACAGCGGAACAGACGACGGAAGAGCCGCCGCTCCTGCAGACGGAGGAGGCTCCTCCGCATCAGGACGCGCCCGAGCAGACTACTATAAGGAGCGAGGTCAGCGAGCAGACGACAACGACTTCTGCCACTACCACGACTGCCGCGCCGCCGAAGCCTCCTGCCGAGGTGGTCATCCCTGATATGCGCGCTGTAAGCTCTCCGCAGACGGATGCGCACAAGTCCGACAGCGCTATGGTGGATGTGAGCAACGCTGCGGACGGCTATATCGCGGTGTCCTACAGCGGAAAGAGCGCAAGAGCAAAGCTTCGTATAGTCTGCAACGGTGTGACGTATGACCACGACCTTGCGACGGGCGGCGTTACGGAGTATTTCCCGTTGTCACAGGGCAGCGGAGATTACACTATTTCGGTGTATGAGCAGCTGGAGGGCAAAAGCTACATCCCCGCTCTGGACTGCAAGGTGTCGCTTACGATAGCGGATGATGTGGGAATGTATCTGTATCCGAATAAATATGTGATGTTTGATAAAAGCAGCGCCTGCGTATACAAGGCGGCTGAGCTGTGTGCAGGACTGGACGGCACGGTAGAGCGGCTTGCGGCGATGTTTAAATATGTTACGGATAATGTGACTTATGACTATGACCTTGCGGCGACCGTGGTCAGCGGATATATTCCCGACCCCGACAGCGTGCTTAAAAAGCGCACGGGTATCTGCTTTGACTATGCCTCGCTTTTTGCGGCAATGGCAAGGTCGCAGGGCATCCCGACGCGTCTGGTGATAGGCTATGCTTCGCCTGATATCTACCACGCGTGGAATGAGGTATATACAGAGGAAACAGGCTGGATAACACCTGAGCTGCTTCTGGCAAAGAAGGGCTACAATCTGGTGGATTCCACTTTTTATGCGGGAGCAGCCGATAAGTCGGCTATCGCTGAGTACATAAGCAACGGCGGTAATTACTCCGCAATATACAGATATTGAGAGGTGCGACTATGGCAAAGCTGAAAAAACTGAACAACACGCAGACTGCCTATTTTTGTGAGCAGCTGTGGCTTATGCTGAATGCAGGTATGCAGCTGAATGATGGTCTTGATATCATTGCAGAGGACAACGACGACGCTGCCGTAAGGGGAGTATGCGTTTTCCTGTCGGATATGATATGCAACGGAAATACGCTCCACTATGCTATGAGAAAGAGCGGCGCATTTCCGCAGTATGCTGTTAGCATGACGGAGATAGGCGGCGTATCGGGACGGCTTGACGATGTGCTTAAAGGGCTGTCGGAATACTACGAAAGACGCGCTGAGATGGGGCGCACGGTGCGCTATTCTGTCGTGCATCCCGCTATGCTGCTTGCCATGATGTCGGTGGTCATGGCGGTGCTGGTGCTTAAGGTCATCCCCATGTTTGAGGGCATCTTTGCACAGTTTGATGTGCAGATGGGGGAAACAGTCAGCAATGCGGTAAAGACGGCGCAGACGGTCGGCACGGTAGTGCTGGTCGTGC
>SVMQ01000212.1 GCA_015067375.1 Oscillospiraceae bacterium
GTAAAGCCGAACAGCCGTTCCATGCTTTCCAGCGGATGCTCGCTGGGGGTGGGGATGCCGTAGCTGGATTTGTCGAACGGGCGGGTGACCTGCGGGTAGATGTGGTAGGGGTTGCCGCCCGAGTTGTTGGTGGAGTTGTACAGACCGCCGTTTATCGCGCCGATAGCGCCGCTTGCGTTCACCATATCCTCAAGCGTTACGCCCTCTGCAGGCCAGGTGTCATTGCCCTGACAGATAGTTGCAAGGCTCACGCGCGAGGGGTCGGGAACTATCATCAGCGTTCCCTTGTATGTAAGACCGGGGATGTCGATTATCTCGATCTTGTCAGACACCTGAGGTGCTGCGGCGGTGCCGTTGATGCTCTCGCCCTGTTCGATCTGGGGGATGGAGATCATGCCCTCGTTTACGTTGCTGTCGGTAAGCTCCTTCATGGAGTTTGCGCTTACGACCTCGGCTATCTCCTCGTCGGAAAGACAGAGGGAAGCGAGGAATTTCATCTGACCCGTTTCAAGCACGGTGGTGATGAAGGTGTTGCGCGAAGCCTCAGAGCTTCGGCAGAATATCTGCATCATGAGGTATACCGTCAGCAGCAGTATCACGACAAATGTCAGCAGGAAAGCCAGCACCTGTGCGATGATGCGAAGTACGGAAGACTTTGCGGTGTATTTTTTCTTTGCAGTGCTCATATTTGCGCCTCCTTAAAGTACATCGTGCATGACCGCGATAGCCCAGTGGGGATCGTCGATGCCGTTGTCGGGAGTATCATCGGTGTATACGAAGTACATGATGCTGTGGAACACGTCTGTACGCGCGCCGACATAGGTGCTGCCCCTGTAGAGCGACATATTCTTTTCAAAATATACCTCGCAGGAGAAGCAGTTTTCGTTGTACTGATTGAAGTTGGATATGCTCTCGTTGGTGAAGCTGTCGATGGTGTGCGTGCTTGTGAACGTGATGTCGATGCCCGTTGCCCACTCGTAAGCAAAGCGGTAGTAGTCGGAGTCCTTGATAAGGAAGTCGTAAACAGTGTACAGACCGTGCAGCTCTCCTGCAAGGTCGTCTGTCATGAAGCGGCTCCAGTTCTTGGCTGTTTCCATTACATCTATCTGTGCCGCGATATCCTCGGGGATGGTGTCGCTGCCGTTGAGCGTTGTAAGCTCCAGAGGACTGTCGGTCAGTGTGTAGGTGTTCTGCACGCCGTTTTCGTCGGTGATGACTGCCTCAGCGTCGCCGAGAAGCAGCACGAATTCGTATGTCTTGAGATCGGGCAGCTGTACGCCTGCCTTGTCCATCATTACAGCGGCGTCGGGATGCGGAGTGGACTGCGCTGTGCAGAAGCTGTCCGCGTCTATGCCGTTGATGGTGAGAGAGTAGTTTGCAGGAAGCGTTACCTTATGCGGATAGAATGTAACATCATTTCCGCCGAGGAAAGTGTAGGTATTGTTGCAGCTGTCGGTGAAGGATACCTTAGGCTCGGTCATATCACGGATGGTGTACATCATCTGACCGTCAGCGGCAGGTTCGCCGCTGAGCTGCTGTCCGTTCATTGCGACCTTAAGACCTGCAGGTACGGTTATCTGATAGTTGTAGACGATGGGCTTCACGACGTTGTTCTCTGTGGTGTAGGAAACAGTGCTGCCGTCAGCCATCATGTATTCTATCTCAGGCTCATTCAGCAGACCCTTTACAGCGTATGCAGGCGCATCATAGGAGCCTTCTGTCCTTTCAGCATCGGTAGGCTCAACGCCGTTGATGAACACCTTTGTTCCTGCAGGGCGGTATACCGTAAGATTGTATACGGTGTCTGCAATTATCGGCTCAAAGCCGTCCGCGCTCCAGTCAGCCATGCTGAAAAAGAACAGGCTGGTACGGTTGTTCTGACCCGAAAGGGAAAGCGTTCCGACAGGCTCTCCGTCAGCGAGGATGGAGTATGCCTTTTTCATGTCGCCGCTCTGGGATGCGATGAACTCGTATGTAAGCTCCGCGCCCTTTATCCTGTCCGCATAAGCGGCAGCGAATCTATTCGCGTCGTTGTTTTCGTAGCGGTTCGAGCAAAGCTCCGCAAAGCCAAGCTCCGACCCCAGTGTGCCGTCAGCCGAGTGGGTCGTCAGCCATTCCATCTGCTGCTCTACTACACGCTCGGGCTGTGCGCGGTCATATTCCTTTATCACGCAATGAACGTATATCAGGAACACCGCACTCAGCAGTATGCATATACCGAGGAATATTATGTATGCAAGCTTGAAGCCGCTTAGTTTTTTCATGTTTTTTCTCCTTAATTTAGGTTACTTCGGCACACGTCGGATGTCGTGTACATATTCAAGTTCCATTATACCACTAATTGTTGCTTTTTTCAATAGTTTTCGGCAAAAAAAGCTGTTTTTCCGTTAGTAAATAAAGGTATTGAAAAATAACCTTTTTAGTGGTATAATTTAAGATATAATCTGAAGAAAAAGGTCGAATAAAAATGAGATACAAATTGTTATTTTTCATCGTTCTGAGCGTGTTATCATGCGCGCTCTGTCTTACCGCTCACGCCGAGGATGCAGCTTTTGACGGCACGGATGTTGCGGCGACGGGCTTCGGCTCTGCCTATCTGCTGGACGACGGGGACGAGCGAAGCTTTGCGTCAGCCGAGGGCGGCAGCATCACGCTGACCAACGAGGCGGGCATATCCTCGCTTTACGTCGTGTTCAACAGGCTTCCCGAGGTGTGGACGCTGACGGATACCGCAAGCGGCAAGTCGGTGGACTGTGCGGAATACGGCTTTCTGCATGAATTCGTGGATGTTGAGGAGCGCTTCGGCAATGCGCCGACAGAGCTTGTGATGAGCTTTTCGGGCTATGTTTCCATCTCCGAGGTATACGGCTTCACAAAGGGCGAGCTTCCTGCATGGGTGCAGCGCTGGGAGCCTCCGTGTGAGCAGGCTGACCTGCTGATGCTCTCGTCACATTCGGATGACGAGCATCTGTTCTTTGCAGGCGTGCTGCCTTACTACGCGGTGGAGCGCGGAATGACGGTGCAGGTGGCTTACATCATCAATCATTTCGATACATACGCGCGTCCTCATGAGCAGCTTGACGGTCTGTGGGCGGTAGGTGTGCGGCACTATCCCGTCATGACTGACTTCCCCGACCTGTATTCCGAATCGGAGGAGCAGGCGCTCAATGCTTTCGCGGCATACGGCATCGGCTTTGAGGATTATGTAGGATTTATTACCGACACGATACGCCGCTTCAAGCCGCTCGTCGTCATGTCCCACGATGTTGACGGCGAATACGGACACGGCACGCACATCCTCTGCTCAAAGGCGCTCATGCAGGCTGTGGAGCTGACCATGGACGCGGAGTATCGTCCCGAGAGCGCACAGCAGTACGGCACATGGGACGTTGAAAAGACATATCTGCATCTGTATAAAGAAAACCCCGTAGTAATGAACTGGGATGTTCCGCTGGAAAAGTTCGGCGGACTTACCGCGTTCGAGGCGTCGCGCCTTGGTTTTGACTGCCACACATCGCAACACTGGACATGGTTCTACGGCTGGATATACGGCAAGAACGCGCCTATCACAAAGGCGAGCGAGATCGCGACATATTCCCCCTGCGAGTACGGTCTGTACAGGACGACAGTGGGCGCGGATGTTGTCGGCGGTGATTTCTTCGAGAATGTCATGACCTACGAGCAGCGCGCCGCTGCCGAGGAAGCCGCAAGACTTGAGGCAGAGGAAAAGGCGCGCCTTGAAGCGGAGGCAGCCGCAAAGGCACAGGCAGAAGCCGAGGCTGCTGCAAAAGCCGAGGCGGAGGCTAAGGCAAAAGCGGAGCAGGAGGCAGCCGCGTCCTCCGCGGCACAGACAGCCCTGAACGCTGTTGATGAAGCAGAGTCAGAGCGCAGTCCGCTTTTAATGGTGGTAGTAATATGCTGTGTTGCGGGCGTGCTGTTCATCGTAACAGCGCTGCTGTATGCAAGGGAGCGCAAGCAGCGCCGTACACCGCCGCGCAAGAAAAGATGATACAAAACGACCGCTGTTCACAAAATGAACGGCGGTCGTTATTATATGCGATAAGTTCAGGAGTTTTTTTCGGGCAGCGTGGTGCAGGAGTTCGCTTTTCCCGATTTGATGAGCGAGAGCATTGCGA
>SVMQ01000213.1 GCA_015067375.1 Oscillospiraceae bacterium
CTTCCTTATAGCTGCCGCTGTTCTCGAACATCATCCTGCGGTTGTTCTCGATACCGCGTATCTCGCCGCGCAGCGCGTCTATGTCCTTGCGCGCGGTTATCTCGTCGATATTCATCTGCGAGAGCTTGTCGGAATAAGCCCTGATGCTCTCAGCCGCGCTGTCACGCTGAGTTCCCGACTGCGCCAGCTTCTGCTCAAGGTCTGCTATAAGCTCGTCCAGCATACGCAGCGCCTTTTCGCTCTGCGCAATAATGTCACGCTGCTGCTTTATCTGCGCGTCAAAACGCTCCACTGTCAGCTTAGCGGCCTCGCCCTGCTGAGAGAGCTGGGATATAAGGCTGTCAAGACGGGAAAGCTCCGCATTGATGCGTATCTCCTCGTTGTCGAGAGCGCGCAGCTCATCCTGCATTCCCTCCATCTCCATGGAGAACTTTGCCATCTCAGCCTGATACTGACGGAATGCTTCGCTCTTTTCATTCTGCTCCTGACGAAGCTTAGTGATATCGTTGTACAGCGCGTCGATCTCCTGCTTACGGGAGATGATGCCTCCTGTATTTGCACGGCTACCGCCCGTGAAAGAACCGCCCGCATTTACGACCTGACCATCAAGCGTGACGATACGGAATTTGTTGCCGTACTTCTTTCCAATGTAAGCTGCGGTGTCGATGTCGTCTACCACTGCGGTCGTGCCAAGCAGGTACCTTACTATCTCGGTGTACTCGTCGTCGTGCTGTACAAGCTCGCTCGCCATGCCCTCGTAGCCCTCTTCCATCTCAAGGCGCGGCTCGTTGAGCGAGCGTCCCCTGATACTGGTAAGCGGAAGCATAGTCGCACGACCTGCATTTGTTTCTTTAAGAAAACGGATGCAGCGCTTTGCTGTTTCCTCGTTATCAACGATAATATGCTGCATTACGGACTGCAGTACCGTTTCGATAGCCGTTACATAGCGCTCATCAACACTGATTATATCCGCAACGATGCCGTGGATGCCTGTGAGCCTGCCCGATTTGGAAGCCTTGATGATATCCTTTACGCTGCGGAAGTAGCCCTCCATGCTGTTTTCCACGTCACGCAGCACATTGTAGCGCTGCTGCTTGCTGCCAAGCTCTGCAGTCACCTCGTCAAGCGCGGTCTTTGCCTCGTTCATTCGACGCTTTTTACCGTCGTTAAGGCGCTCGTAGCCTGCAAGCTTATTCTTCATTCCGTCGCGCCTTTCGGTTATCCCCGAAAGCTCCTTTGCGGCGGCAGTCTTTGCCTCAGTATACTCCTTCTGCTTAGCCTCGCTGTCGCTTAGGCCCTCAAGGAATACACGCTTTTGCTCCTCCGATTCCTCAGCGGCACGCTCTGCCTGTGCAGACCTGATGCTTGCCTCGCTCTTGTCGCGGTAATGCTGAGCAAGACCTGATTCAATAACGGAATACTCCTTATCTGCTTCGGCGCTCATGCCTGCTATCTCGTCAAGCTTTGCCTGCAGCTCGGTACGCTCTGCTTCGATAGTGGATATCTCGCTTTCCTTTGCGGTTATCCTGTCCTCTATCGACTTTATCTGCTGCTCGAAATCGCTGCTGCTCTTCTCTGCGTCAGCGATCTGTTGAGCAAGCTCTTCTCTGCGCTTGTCATTATGCGCAAGGTCGTTTTCAAGCACCTGTATGCTTGCGCGCTTCTCAGCGATCTCCTCGCTGACAGCCTCCTTGTTTCTGCGGAAGCGCTCCAGCTCTGCCTGTATGCGCAATTTAGTGTCAGACGCGCTCTCTATGCTGTCCTCAAGCTTCTGAGCATCGCGCTCGTAATGCTCGCTCTCGGCGCGGTTGAGCAACAGGTCGTCATCCAGCTTTTTCAGCGCCTCGCGCTGATTTGCAAGCCTTGCGGCACTGACAGATATCTCAAGGTCTTTCTTCTCAGCATAAAGCTCTGCCGCAAGCGCTGCCTTTTCGGACTGCCTTTTGAGTATCGGCAGACGCTCCTCGTCAACGCGGATGATATCCTTCTGCCTGGTTATATTCTCCTCTGCATGGGCAAGCTGCTTTTCCGCCTCCGCCTTTTTGTGCAGAAAGAGCGATACTCCTGCCGCTTCTTCAAATATCTCACGCCTCTGAGCGCCGCGCGCATTGACTATCTCAGCAACACGACCCTGACCCACGATAGAGTAGCCGTCACGTCCGAGACCTGTACCCATCAGCATCTCCTGGATGTCCTTAAGGCGCGATTTCTGTCCATTTATAAGATACTCGCTCTCGCCCGAGCGGTACAGCTTACGCGATATCACTACCTCGTCAGCATCAACTGAGAGCGCTCGGTCACAGTTGTCTATCGTCAGCGCTACCCTCGCAAAACCCATAGGTTTACGCTCCACCGTACCGTGGAAGATAACATCCTCCATCTTTTCACCGCGCAGAGTCTTCGCGCCCTGCTCTCCCATTACCCAGCGCAGCGCGTCACTGATATTACTTTTGCCGTTGCCGTTGCTTCCAACGACCGCGGTCGTTCTGGTATCGAAATTCAGCACTGTCTTGTCCGCAAAGGACTTGAAGCCCTGTATCTCCAACGTTTTAAAAAACATCAATTACCTCTCTGTTTGTTCACAGATCTTAATATACTCTCCCGACATCGGCTTTATCGTCACGTCGTAACCAACCTCATGCAGCGCTGCGATATTACAGCGCTTCTGTCCTGTGGCGCGGCTTATATTGCGCGGGTCAGTGCAGATCATATAGCTACCCGTGGGGTATGCGGAAAGCTGTTTCACCACATCATCAAGGAACAGCCTGCTTTCGCAGAGCTCCCTGAATGCAGGATGATAAACTCCGCCAAGCATCGCCGCTTCGACATCCGCGCTCGCATGAAGGCCCATGCGTATCACCTTAATGCCGCTGTCGGTAAACCTACGCAGCAGTTGCGCACAGATCTCGATCGTTTCATCTGCTGTAAAGCTGCTGTAAACGCCGCTCTTGTACAGTTCACCCAGATGCGTGCCATCCAATATCACGGTCGGATAGATACGCACCGTAGCAGGCTGCAACGCAATGAACTCCTCGGCGGTATACAGCACCGCCTCCCTGCTGTCGCAGTAAAGTCCTGTCATCATCTGCAGACCAAGCTCCAAGCCGCTTTCCTTTATCAGACGCGCTGCTCTGTGCACATCCTCCGCTGTATGTCCACGGCGATTTGCTTTGAGTACTTCGTCACACATAGACTGCGCGCCAAGCTCCACCGCCGTCATACCGTAGTTTTTTAGCTTGTCCAGTATCTCCGCAGAGATGCAGTCGGGGCGCGTTGAGCATCTGATGCCGCAGTAAGCCTCAGGATAGCGCCTGAGAGCCTGCCCTGCCGCTTCAAGAAGCTCCGTCATGTACCCCTCGGGGATAGCTGTAAAGCTGCCGCCGAAAAATGCTATCTCCGCACACATTCCTCGCTCAGCCAGATGCATCGCCTGCTCTTCAAGAAGCTTTGTGACCTCTGCGGCACGCGGCGCACTGACTTCTCCCGATATGCTCTTCTGATCGCAGAAGCTGCACTTATGCGGGCAACCAACGTGCGGAATAAATATAGAAAGATTAGTCCGTTTCATAGCCCATAAGACCTATCGCTTCCTTTGCAGCAGCCTGCTCAGCCTCTTTTTTGCTATGACCGCTGCCGCTGCCTATAGCCTGTCCGTTTAGCAGCACCTTTGCAAAGAACAGCTTGTGATGATTCTCGCCGTCACGCTCCGCAACCTCATAAGATACGCGTTCCTCGGGATTCTGCTGGATTATCTCCTGCAATATCGTCTTATAATCACCGAGCTTGACCTTGCCGCTCCTCAGTGCCTCGATAGAGGGTACGAACCGCAGTATAAAGCTGCTTGCCTGTTCCATACCGCCATCAAGATATATCGCGGCGATAACAGCCTCAAATGCATCCGCAAGGATAGAGCGACGATCTCTGCCGCCCGTTACCTCCTCGCCCTTTCCAAGGAAGATATAATTCCCGAGGTCTATCTTCTTTGCAAAGTTGTACAGCGAGTTCTCGCAGACGATAGAAGCCCTGAGCTTAGTAAGTCCGCCCTCAGGCACATCCATC
>SVMQ01000214.1 GCA_015067375.1 Oscillospiraceae bacterium
TACTTCACTTTTTTCATACTTGCTTATAGTGTATTTTGTTTTTCTATTTGCCGTTGCTAAAGCTTTTTTAATTCCCCCAGTAGAACTGGGGGTTTATTTCCGCTAAAGCTCCAATAAAAAAAGCGCCGTTTGGCGCTTTTTTATTTGTAATTTGAACGGCGCATTACGGGCGGCAAGTTGCCGCCCCTACTATGATCGAAATGCGTCGTAGCAACTGACACCGTAATTGTCAACTCAATCATCGGGATGATTCTTGCGATATGCGAGGTAGCTCTCGAGGATTATCGCCGCGGCTACCGCGTCAAGGCTCTCCTTGCGCTTTTTGCCGCGCTTGTTGTTCTCGTTCATTATGCCGATGGCCGATACTGTGGAGCTTCGCTCGTCCCACATCTTCACCTCAACATCCACCAGCTCGCGCAGCTTGTCCGCGAAAAGGCAGCACTTCTCGCTGCGAGGGCCGTAGGTGCCGTTCATGTTGATGGGATTGCCGACTACCACCATCTCCGCCTTGTTCAGCTTCACTTCCTCCGCGACCATCTCAATGCAGCGGTCGAAGTCCTTCATGGTGATTATCTTGAGCGGCGACGCGAGGAACTCGCTCTTGTCGCACATAGCAAGGCCAGTGCGTGTATCGCCGTAGTCTACTGCCATTATCTTCATAGGGTCTCCTTATGTATCATTTGTTGTATTTGCGTTTAAGCTCCTGTATAAACGCGATAAGCTCGGGAGTACAGTTCTGCTTTATCACGATAGAGCCTTGATTTTCAGATATCATTATGTAAAAATTTGTGTCAGTCTCCACGATACTGTACAGCTTGTCATAGGAGTATTCCGCGTGACCTGTGGGGTCGTCGCCTGATGTGTGGGATTCAAAAAAACTCAAGGTACATACGGCGTCACGTAAATGAGCATTGCTGAAATATGCTCGCCGCACATTGCTGCGAAAGCTGCTTACAAGGATAAACGGAAACAGCACACCGCCTATCGCAAAGCCTATTGCCATGCCATAAGAGTGATTAAGCAGCGCCACTAACGCCAGTAGAAATATAGCAATCATAAGCATCACTCTGGTTTTTATAAAACGCTTGTTCTTCAGACCTATCTGCACGCTGAATTTCATGTACTCATCAAGCGAATAAACAGTCGTTGTGGTATGTAATGGTTCCATACATTCACTCCTCATCATACAAGGGCGCAGCAAGCCGCGCCCTCTCACTCATCTACTTTTCGCTGTTACCAGGGCTTTACCTGACCAACTATCTCTGACAGGCTCTTGATGCCGTTGTCGTCCATATACTTTTCAAGTCCGTCGATGACCTTGAGCGGTGCATAGGGGTCAGTGAATATCGCTGTACCCATCTGAATCGCAGAAGCGCCTGCGAGCATCATCTCAACAGCGTCCTCCCATGTGGAGATACCGCCCATGCCGATTATCGGAATTTTTACCGCGTTGTAGCACTGCCATACGCAGCGCACAGCCACAGGGAATATAGCAGGGCCTGACAGACCGCCTACGTTGTTGTGCAGGATAGGACGGCGGTTGCGGATGTCGATACGCATACCGAGAAGCGTGTTGATAACGCTGATGGAGTCCGCGCCCTCTGCCTCAACTGCCTTCGCGATGTCAGCGATGCTCGTTACGTTAGGAGTAAGCTTCACGATGAGCGGCTTGCTCGTAGCCTTGCGCACTGCCTTTGTGACAGAAGCCGCACCCTCACAGGTAACGCCCCATGTCGCGCCGCCTGCCTTGACATTCGGGCAGGAGATGTTGAGCTCTATCATATCAACAGCGCTGCTGTCAAGCGCCTCAGCCGCCGCGATGTAGTCGTCAAGCGTAGCGCCTGCAACATTCGCGATGATGACGTTGCCCTCCTCCTTGAGGGTATCGAGGTAGTAGTCGATGAAGCCGTGTACACCGATATTCTGCAGACCTACGGAGTTAAGGATGCCTGAGGGGGTCTCTGCAATTCTCGGAGGGATATTGCCCATCTTAGGCTCGATGGTCATGCCCTTGCAGGACACGCCGCCTATCTTCTTGAGGGGGTACAGGTCGGTGTAGCACTCGCCGTTGCCGTAAGCGCCCGAAGCCATTATGACAGGGTTAGGAAACTCCACACCCGCGATTTTTACAGAAAGATCAGCCATTGAACTTTACCTCCTTTGCGTCAAATACAGGGCCATCCTTGCATACTCTTGCGTAATGCTCCTTGCCGTTGCGTACTGTCATGCAGCTGCATACGACGCAAGCGCCTACGCCGCAGCCCATGCGCTGCTCAAGCGATACGCGGCAGGGTACGTTGTTGTCCTCGCACTCCTTTACGACAGCCTTTATCATAGGCTCAGGGCCGCACGCGCACACAAGGTCAACATCGCCCTTTGCAAGCTCCTCTGTCAGCGGAGTGGTAACAACGCCGTGATAGCCTACGCTGCCGTCGTCTGTGCAGACGATGGTCTTTGCGCCGAAAGCCGCAAACTCCTTGTCCAGTATCACCTTGTCATAGCTTCTGAAGCCGAGGATAGCCGTGCAGTCCGCGCCATTCTGCTTTGCGATACCGAGCAGCGGAGGCACGCCGATACCGCCGCCCACTACGATGACCTTTTTGCCTGCAGGCGCTTTGAAGCCGTTTCCGAGCGGGCCGAGAACATCCAGATTATCTCCCACATTCGCGCGGGAGATGACCTCTGTGCCCTTGCCGCGCACCTCGAAAACAAAGCGCAGTGTTCCCTGCTCCTTGTCTATCTCGCAGATAGAGATAGGGCGGCGCAGAGTATAGCCGTCAGCAAGGATATTCGCAAACTGACCTACCTCGGCAGCCTTTGCCGCGTCGGGGCATTTTACGGTGATGGAGAAGATGCCGCCTGAGAGGGCTTTCTTCTCGATTATGGGATACTTGTCGCAGAAATAACTCATACTTCCTCCTTGTTATTCTCCGCAGGCTGTTCGTCTGCGGATCTTTTTTGTGAAACTACAGCCTTCACCTTTATCGCGTCGGAGCTGCTTTCAGCAGTCGGCGCGGCAGTGATATTATCAATGCGGTGTCTGGTGTAGCGTATTATTATCAAAAGAATTATGGTATACAGCAGTACAGGCCAGCTGAACCAGCCAAAGCCATATTGCGGCAGCAGCTTGTCCTGAGTTATCGCCATGGTGTCCGTGATGATTATCAGCACGGGTATCTTGCACAGCGAAACACAGAAGGTATATGCGTCGCTCACCTGCTGTGCGTTGCGCTTGGTTATGTTGTAGCGGCTGAACCTGTGGCTCTTCAGCACAAGTATGATGTACGCCACGAACACCGCCAGCATCAGCACGGGGAATATCAGCGCCAGCCACTGCTTGGTCTGGTAATAAGGGTCATGTGCAAGCATGGTCGCGTGTCCCTTGTCCGTCATGATGTAGCCGAGGAATTTATCATAGCGCACAAAAAAGTTGATAGTCGCTGATACTATCAGCACCGCAAGTCCCACGGAGATGATATCCGCGATGATGCGCGCGATGGAATAGGTGTGCTTTACGGGATATTTGCCTATCTTCATGCTGTTTCCTTTCAGAAATACCCGAAACGGCGAGAGATATCCCGCCGTTGGTTGTTGAGTTGTGCGCCCCGTGACTTTAGCGGAGCATATAGAGCGCCGAGCAATGACAACGACAGCTCAAAGGGTGGCGAGATGCCTGCAGATACAAGGAACAAACACCGCCGACGTACTTTGTGTACGTCAAGCGTGTTTGTGACGCAGTAGGTGCGGGCATATCGCCAGCCGCTTAGATCTTTGTGATGTCAACCATCTCTACATCGTCCACGCTCTTGTTCATCTCAAGGCACTCGAGCAGCGCGTTTGCTGTGTCGATGGAGGTCAGACACGCAATGGAGCGCTCAACAGCCTTGCGGCGCATCTTAACGCTGTCGCGAGAGGGCTGTCTGCCTGTCTCGGATGTGGAGATAACGTAGTTTATCTTGCCGCTCTCCAGCAGGGTGATAACGTCGGGATCGCCTGTGCCTATGCGGTATGCGTGGTTTGTTGCGATCATGTTGCGGTTGAGGATGGATGCTG
>SVMQ01000215.1 GCA_015067375.1 Oscillospiraceae bacterium
TTCGTGCCACTTTATAGCCTCGTCTATCATGTGATGATCGGGATAGGGGCCTGTGCTGAATATAAAGTCGAAGCCTTTCATTGCGGGCATATCGCCTGTTGCGTT
Source organism: Oscillospiraceae bacterium (assembly GCA_015067375.1). GTDB lineage: Bacteria > Bacillota > Clostridia > Oscillospirales > Ruminococcaceae > CAG-115. Next base: position 106 of record SVMQ01000215.1, read on the forward strand.
GTAGTATACGATGTCCTCCATACAGTCGATGTTCATCATCTGCTGGCAGGAGAGCACCTGTTTGCCGTAGATGCCGCGCAGGTAATCAAACACAGCCTGGCCATCCTCGTTGAGGTTCTGGGATACAGGCTTTGTGGGGTCAACAGCACGCTCGTTGAGGGATGCGATGAGCGCGTCGAAGTCTGTTTCGTACTGCATTGCGACTGTCATATCGACGTCGCCGTTCTCTGTCACTGCAACGGGCCTGGACAGTGTCTTTTCAGCAGCGTCAGCACTGGGAGTATCGGTCGTGGAAGTGCCTGTGCCGTCTGTCACAGCTCCGCTTGTTGCGGATGTGTTGGCATCTGCTGTCTGTCCCGAAGCTGCGTTTTCATCGCTGCAGCCTGCAATGCTAAGCAGCATTGCTGCAGCAAGTGCCACGGATAAAAGCTTTTTCATGTGTGCGTCCTTTCTGTTATTCCTCGCCTGAGGATACTGTGCCTTTTTCAGCGTCCATCGTTACCGCTGTGCCTGATTTCAGTATCAGCGTTGCGTTTGTCGCACCGATAATAACGGGGATATCCAGCGTCATTCCTACGATAGCAGCATGACATTCTGGGTCAGCCTCCTCGGTGATGATACCCGATGCGGCCTTCATCAGCGGAAGTATAGCGGTGCTTGTTTTGGGAATGCAGAGTATCTGACCTGCCTCAAATCGATCCTGCGCTTCCTCCTCGCTTCCACATACGCAGACAGTGGAGGTGACGGAGCTTTTGCCGATGCCGTTGCCTGTTACCAGTACGTCACCGACGATATGCACCTTCATAAGGTTTGTTGTACCGCTTACACCAAGCGGCACGCCTGCTGTGATAACGACAAGGTCACCGTTTTTCAGCAGTCCTGCCTCGCAGGCCTTGTGTACTGCATGGTGGATGAGGTCGTCGGTATTGGTCATCATCTCCTCAGCCATCAGCGGAATCACGCCCCACGACATATTGAGCTGTCGCATTGCTGTTTCGCTTGTGGTGCAGGAGATTATGGGACATTCGGGACGGTATCTGGATATCATACGCGCCGTGGAGCCTGTTTTTGTAACTGTAAGGATAGCAGTCGCGCCTAAGTCCATAGCTGCTGCCACTGTTGCATGAGAGATAGCGGTGGAAACATTGACGGAGCTTCTCGCCTCCAGCTTGTAGAAGCGCTTTTTGTAGTCAATAGCCTTTTCGGTGGTTTCGGCGATGAGCGCCATGGTCTTTACTGCTTCAACGGGATGCTCACCTGCCGCTGTTTCACCCGACAGCATGATGGCGGATGTGCCGTCGTAGATAGCATTTGCAACGTCGGTAGTCTCTGCTCTTGTGGGACGAGGATTGTGTATCATGGATTCCAGCATCTGGGTCGCGGTGATGACCTGCTTGTTTGCGTTGTAGCCCTTTTTGATAAGCATCTTCTGAAGCTGCGGTATCTCCTCAAAGGGTATCTCAACACCCATGTCGCCGCGCGCTACCATGATGCCGTCTGCAACGCGCAGGATGCTGTCGATATTCTTTACGCCCTCGCCGTTTTCGATCTTTGCGATGATACGGATGTCAGGCCTGCCCTCTTCTTCAAGTATCTTGCGCACGCCGATAACATCGTCTGCACAGGTAACAAAGGAAGCGGCGATGAAATCGAAATTCTCCTTTGCCGCAAAGCGGATGTCGGAGATATCAGTTTCGCTGAGATAGGGCATGGAGAGCTTTACACCGGGGATATTCACGCCCTTGTTGTTGGAAACGACACCGCCGCTCGTAACAGTGCAGATGACATCGGCTGTGCCGTCCTCGTTGTGCAGGATGTCCGCGCATCTGAGTGCGACGTTGCCGTCGTCGATAAGGATGCGCGTGCCGACCTCGATGTCATCGGCAAGATTCTTGTAGGTCACAGAAACGCGCTCTGCAGTACCCTCCACCTCTCGTGTGGTCAAAGTGAAGCTTGCGCCTGTCACAAGCTCGGGACGTTCGTTGTTTGCAAATTTTTTAAGACGTATCTCGGGGCCTTTTGTGTCAAGCAAGGTTGCGATAGGTCTGCCCATCTCTGCAGCGATGCGGACGATGCGGTCGTGAGTGACCTTGTGGCTCTCGTGCGTCCCGTGTGAGAAATTCTGACGCGCAACGTTCATGCCGTTTTCGATAAGTCTGCGGAGTATCTCCTCGTTCTCAGTTGCAGGTCCGAGGGTACAGACGATCTTTGTTCTTCTCATAATATCCTGTCCTTTCGTCGGAAAAAGCGCGCTGACGTGCTGCTCAACGGCAACGCCGTCAAGCGCGCTTAGGTCTGATGTAAGTTAAGCCTGTTCTTTAACGGCTCTGTCAGCAGCGAGTGCGAGCGCACATTCAAGGCGCTTTTTCTGCATCTCGCAGGAGAGCTTGTGAGGCTTGTTGATATCGCCCTCATAGATGAAGCTGTTTGCATTGCAGCCGCCCGAGCAGAAGAACTTTGCCCAGCAGTCGCGGCAGCCCTGCTTGCTGTAGACATGGGTGCCTGCAAAGGTGTTCTTGATATCCTCGTTGAAGGTGCCGTCGTAGAGGTTGCCCATCTTCCATTCCTCCACACCAACAAACTGGTGGCAGGGGTAGATATCCGCGTTGGGAGTCACTGCAACATAGTCGTTGCCGCAGCCGCAGCCACGCAGGCGCTTGATGGCGCAGGGACCCTGATCGAGATCCACCATGAAGTGGAAGAAGTTGAACTTGTTCTCGGTGCGCTCCGACATTACCTCGCACAGGCGGTCGTATTCGGAGAAAACTCTTGGCAGGTCAGCTTCTGTGATAGCGTAAGGCATATTGAGGTCTGTAACGACAGGCTCAGCGGAGAGCTGCTCAAAGCCGAGGTCTCTCATGTGCAGCACGTCATCAGTGAAATCGAGGTTGTATTTTGTAAAGGTCGCACGCACATAATAGTCCTTGTCACCGCGGCTCTGCACAAGCTTCTGGAAGCGCGGTACTATTATGTCATAGCAGCCCTTGCCGTTTACCGTCTTGCGGATGCGGTCGGTGACTTCTTTTCTGCCATCGAGTGAGAGTACGCAGTTGCTCATCTCGCGGTTGATGTACTTTATCTTCTCGTCGTCCAGCAGCATACCGTTTGTTGTGATGGTGAAGCGGAAGTTCTTTCCGTGCTGCTTTTCGATGGAACGTGCATAGTCAACAGTCTGCACAACGGTATCCCATGCCATCAGCGGCTCGCCTCCGAAGAAATCCAGCTCCAGATTAACTCTGTTGCCCGAGTTTTCGATAAGGAAGTCGATAGCCTTTTTGCCCACCTCAGGCGGCATTACGCAGCGGTCGCCGCCGAAATCGCCTGTTTCAGCGAAGCAGTATTCGCAGCGCAGGTTGCAGTCATGCGAAACATTAAGGCACATGGACTTGACGGGGGACTTCATGCGAGTGTTGGTGTAGCGCTCGTAATCATCGTCAGTGAACAGCGCGCCGTCCTTGTACAGCTGATAAAGCTCCGCGTAGCTCTCGCGCACATCCTCAGCGGAATAAGCAGGCAGCGACGAAACGATATTTTCGGGACATTCCTCTGACATGGGCAGCTCGATATGCTCCAGAATATCATACGCGCAGTCATCCAGCAGATGTACTCCGTTGCTGTTTACGTCCAGCACGATATTATATCCCAGCTGTTTGAACTTATGTATCATTTTTATTATACCTTTCTATTTAAATAGGTTATTTTGCAGGTCAAAAATTTTGGGCGGAATAGCTTCCCGCCCAAAAAGTTGATTACAGATCTGTGTGTGATATGCTGTAATTACTTAACAGCCTCGCACTTCTGGTTAGCTACTGTGCAGGATGTCTTGCAAGCGGACTGGCAGGAAGACTGGCAGTTGCCGCAGCCGCCCTTGGCAGCAGTAGACTTGAGATCAGCCTTGTTGATAGTTGTGATGTGCTTCAAAAGGAACACCTCTTTCTT
>SVMQ01000216.1 GCA_015067375.1 Oscillospiraceae bacterium
GGAATCTTGATAAAGTCGGCGATGCAATCAAAGAGTTGGCGATAACAGCTATTGACGGCTCTAAATCCACAAAAGAGGCATTTGAAATAATTGGGCTGCCTGCAAACGAAATAGCTGCACAGCTTGCCGAAGGTGGCGATGTTGCCTATGAAGCTTTTGTAAAAGTTATTGATGCACTTGAAGCTGTGGAAGACCCGTTGAAGCAGGATGCCGCAGGCGTTGCGTTAATGAAATCCATGTGGGAAGACCTCGGCGCAGATGTGGTGCTTTCTTTTAACGGCATCAAGGATGCAAGCTACGATGCTACAGGCGCTATGGAAGAGATGATGGGCGTTGCCTATGATGATACAGCAGCAAGCCTTGAACAGCTGCGCAGGGAACTTGAACTTGCTGTTGTGCCAATCGGAGAGAAACTGCTTCCTATGGCTCAGGAGTTCGTCAACGACATCAAGCCTGAGATACCTGCGATATCGGATGCTATAAAGGGCGTATTAGGCACTGTTGCAAATCTTATCAAGATATTGTGGGAGTCGAGAGATGCAGTTATTGCTGGCGTGGCAGCGTTCGGCACGTTTAAAACGGTCATCTCTATCGGCAACATTATCAGCGGAACAGTTACAGCTATAAAAGCACTCAAAGGTGCAACAGATGCAGCTACTGTATCACAGAAGTTGTTCAATGCAACTGCAGCGGCAAATCCTTATGTGCTTCTGGCATCTGCAATAGCTGCGGTAACCGCAGCGGTGGGTGCTTATGCGATTGCAAGCCGAGATGCCGCTGGAGAAATTGAACAAATCAATAATGTGCAGAGTGATTTGCACGAAAGTATGCAGCAGTCCGCTGAAAAAGCAAAAGAATATATAGAAGCCTGCGAAGATATAAAGAACGTTATACTTGAATATCAAAAACTGACAACAGCAGTTGATGATACTGAACAGGCAAATGAAGCTCTCTATGCATTGCAACAGGACATCATCGATCAGTATGGTATGCAAGCAGAAGGTATTGACCTTGTTAACGGAAAATACTCGGAACAGGTTACTATCCTCAACGACCTTTATGATAAGCATAAAGAGATGGCTGTTGCATCGGCTAAAGCTGCATTGATGACAGCCGAGCAAACTATGTACGGCGAATATACAATTGACAACGATGTTTGGGGTGCTATTAATGGAGAAAACGGTTATCTCAACAGTATGTTGTACGAAATGAATATATCTAAGCATGGAATACAGGGACATTCGACTAGTAAAATGGAGGGTACTAGCAGGTCGAGATATGAATTTTTCCTTGCTGCAGCTGAAGATTTTGCAGCTAACAAAATAGATAATTTTGGATATAAGGGTACCGAGTATTATAATTGGCTAGTTGAGATGGCACAAGTAAACTATGATGCTTGGCAGGAATATGAAGATGCAAAAAAACGATATGAGGAATTGACCGCATATCACAATCCTTCGACCACTCATTCTTCGAATGAATATTATGAGGAACTTGGTAAAGCAAAACTAGCTGAGTCCGAAAAGATTGCCGCTGCTGCAGCCAAAGCCGCCGAACTATCCAACGAAGAGAGCAAAAAGCAGTACGACACCGAAAAACAGCTTGCAGACGATCGGTACAGCGTGGGCGAAATATCCCAACAGGAGTATTACGACGCGCTCACCGAGCTTCGGGAGATATATCTTGAAGAGTATACGCACGATTGGTATACCGCCACAAAGGAGATACAATCGGTATACGCACAGCTCACAAAGGATATGGGCGACGCTACAGATGCTGCTGCTGAAAAAATTAAGGAAGGGCTGTCTGAGATATCGGATGCGTACAAGAAGCTGCTTGACGATATCGACCGAGAGCTTGAAGCACACGACCGTTCGCGCGAGGACGCGGAGTTCCAGAGTAAGGTGGATGCTGTTACTGCTCGGCTGAAATATGAGCAGCTTGACGAATTTTCGCGCAGGGAACTCGAAAAGGAACTGTCAGACCTCAACGCAGATTGGGGAGAGGTGAAATATCAGCGAAAAGCAGAAGATAAGCAGGATTTCCTTGAACAGGTCTATACGCAGTCACAGGGACTTATGAACAGTCTGCCTGCAGGTGTTGATGCACAGGCTTGGAGTACCGCTGTAAATGCTGCTTTCAGCGGAATGAGCGAGATGGTGATGACGGGGAATGCCAATCTGCCGCTCCCTACACAAACAAAAGTTTTCAATGTTACCGTACAGGCAACAGGAAAGACAACGGCACAGGTCGTAGAAGAGGTGCAGCGTGCTATTGCAAGCGGGGTGATATGATGCAGAGAATAACCTATACAAACAGTGTCAATGGACTTTCCTGTACATTTTCCAACGATACACCGCTGATGTTCCTTGAGAGCATCGACGGCTGTTCATGCGGAGCGCAGGATATAGTTGTAAAGCCGCTTGCTTTTGATGGTCAGCGGTTTTTGTCGTCCTCACTTAATGCAAGGACGGTGCAATTCACAGCACAGTTCGGCGGCATCGCAGACGGCAGATACAGCCGTGTTGAGGCAATGAAACGCTGGCAGGAGATACAGCGCGTGTTTATCCCTGGTAATATGGGAGTGCTTACATGGACAGATGGCACGAACAGCCGCTTTATTGAGTGCAGGACAGCAGAGATGCCAAATTATTCGCAGATGCTCCCGTTTTTGTTTCGTGTGTCGTTTTCGCTCACAGCGGACTATCCCTACTGGCAGGACAGCGTTGAGAATGTTGTAAGCTTTTCAGCGGCAACGGTCAGCTCTATTGTCACTAATGACTGCGGAATCGCAGTGCCATTTATCATTGAAGCAACTCCGAGCGCGGATATCATGCTGATATATAACCGCACTACCGACAAGCGAATCGCGTTCAGCAATACGATATCAGACACGATATACATTGATACGCGCGAATGTACTGTCAAGACTGCTTCGGGTGATTACTGCAATCATCTTCTGACGGTAGACAGCGAGTTCTTTAAGCTCATTCCCGGTGACAATGATATTGCATGGCTCGGAGTTCCCACGGCTGCAACGCTTAAATGGCGTAAGGCATATATGGCGATAGGATAAGATAAGGAGAGAAACTTATGGTACTTAATTTGTTCAGGCCGCCCGGAGATGGCGAAAAACTGATGGACTGTAAGCTTGGCGATATCTGCGATGCGGTATCGCTGGAATACGAGGAGTTTTTTTGCGGAGTGGGAACATTCACGCTTGAACTTCCGACAACGTCGGTGTTTCTCGACAAGATACAGCCGAATACGCTGATATACTCGCGCGAGGATGATGCCTGCTGGATCGTCAAGAACATCAAGGATGATATGCAGACAGTGACGATAACAGGATATGATCTCAATGGATTGCTGCTCGATAGGCTGACGATGGCAGCCGAAAACCCCGAGGCAGGCACAGAGGGCAAGGACGCAGTATCGGGTACTACAGAAGCTTGTGTCAAGCATTATGTGGAGTATAACCTGATATCTTCCGTTGTAGCGGAGCGCAATATACCGCGCCTTTCCTGTGCGGATGATGTGGGACGCGGCATAGTTGATGATAGCTATCTCGCGACGTATGCCACTGTGGATGATGTTGTGCGTACTATGTGTGAGGGTGCGAAGCTCGGTTATAGGATATCGCTCAATGCCAATGATTCTGCAACAGAACCATTGTTCATCTTTGATGTGATAGAGCAGACGTATCGGACGGCTGACCAGTCAGAGCGTGACAGAATGGTGTTTTCTGTCGGCAGAAAGAACATCAACGGCATGCAGCGTGAATTAGGTATAACTGCCGAAAAAAACGCTATATGGTGTGTTACTGGTGGTATTGACGGTTTTGTATATGATGCCGGTGAAATACCTGCATCATGGGATCGACGCGAGGAGTATCTGTCTTTATCAATAACAAATCCTTATAAAGTAGAGGAGATCAATGCGGCTGTGCAGAAAGAGCGAGCCGACAAGTTCGCGGAAACCGACAGCCTGACAGCGGATGCAGGGAATCCGCTTGACTATCGTGTGCGTTA
>SVMQ01000217.1 GCA_015067375.1 Oscillospiraceae bacterium
CGTAATCTATCTCGGCTTCCTCGGCGGTCTCAGCCTCCTCTGCACGAAGCTTTTCGGTCTCAGCCTTGAGTACCTCATACTCGGTGATATCCTCGTTTTTCAGGCTCGCGCACGCACAGCTCTCATCAAGCAGGTCGATCGCCTTGTCGGGCAGGAAACGATCGTTGATGTAGCGCTCGGAAAGCACCGCGCACATTCTCGTAAGCTCGGAAGATATCTTTACCTTGTGATGGTTTTCGTAGTACTCCTTGATGCCCTCAAGAAGCTCAACGGTCTCGTCGATAGTCGGCTCATTGATAGTGACAGGCTGGAAGCGGCGCTCAAGCGCGCTGTCCTTTTCGATGTGCTTGCGGTATTCGTTGAACGTAGTCGCGCCGATGACCTGAAGCTCTCCGCGGGAAAGTGCAGGCTTGAACATATTGCCCGCGTTCATCGTACCCTCTGCGTCGCCTGTGCCGACAAGATTATGCACCTCGTCGATAAAGATGATGATATTGCCTGCGGTCTTTACCTCGTCGATAAGAGCTTTTACGCGGCTCTCGAACTGACCGCGGAACTGTGTTCCAGCAACGAGCGCGGTGAGATCGAGCAGATACAGCTCCTTACCCTGCAGTCTGAACGGAACATCTCCGCTGTTAAGGCGCAGTGCGATGCCCTCTGCTATCGCGGTCTTGCCGACGCCGGGCTCACCGATAAGGCAGGGGTTGTTCTTGGAGCGCCTTGACAATATCTGTATTACGCGGTTTATCTCCTTGTCACGTCCGATTATGCGGTCTATCTTGCCCTCTTTTGCACGGCGCGTGAGGTTTGTGCAGTAGGTCTCAAGCGTCTTGCGCTTCTTGTCGGTCTTTTCGGACTTTTTCTTTTTCTTCTGCTCGGAGCTGTTGCCCTCCTCGCCCGACTTGCTGTCAAGCCCGCCGAAGAGGTCTTTCAGAAAGCTCGGCATAGTATTAGCGCCGCCGCGCTCGAATGCGCTGTCAGCGTCCTCGGCATCCTGCTCGTCGGCATCCGCCTCGTCATCCTCGTTAAGACCAAGGTGCTTTAACAGCTCGCCGTCAAGCATACCATTCTCGTCGAACACAGCGTCGTAGGCATTTTCAAAGTCGTCCTCGGTTATTCCGAGCTGTTTCAGATAATCGGATACCTGCGGCAGACCCATATCCTTTGCACATTTAAGGCACAGTCCCTCATTCTTTCTCTCAGACCCTGACATAGAGGATATGAATACCACAGCAGGTCTTTTTTTGCATCTTGTACACATCAACATATCAATTCACCCTTTAAGCTTAGCTTAATCTATAAAATTCAGAAACTCATAATTGTAGAATGTCTTGAAGAACAGTGTTTCTTCGATAGCGGAATTATTGAAGAACATCACATTTCCGCCGCTCAGCACCGTTATTACACGAACGATAAGACAAACGATGAAGATCGTAAGAAGTCCCTGTACAGCGCCGACGATTCCGCCTGCCAATACATTGAGCGCTCCGATGAGCGGTATCTTGTTGACGATCTTCAGCAGTCTTGCTACAACGCTGAGAGCGATCGCAACAACAAGGAAGATGATGCAGAAAAATAACGTTTCGGACGCTATGCTGTAGCAAGGTCTTATCATTCCGTCTATCACCGCTTCCTTTGCGGTAAGCTCTGATGTCATCATGATAAGGATGACAGAACGTACAGAGCCTGAATCTCCGTTTCTTATGCGCTCTGACATATTTCCGAAGAATATCGGCGCTGCCTCGCCGACCTTGTCGGTAAAGCTTTCAAGCATCTCAATATATTCAGTATCTGCAAGATGCACCGCAATGATCTGTGCAACTATCATACGACCAAGACCGTAGCGGTCAATATCGGTGCGCGTAAATTCGGCAGTCTTTCCGTTGACCGCGGTGTAATCAATATCCTCGGACAGACCGAACGCCGAAAGATCATACTCTGCAATACCCGTAGCCGAAAGATCGACCTGCGCAAGATCATAGGTATAAAGATTTGAGCTGCTGTAATCAGGGGTCAGATCGACAAGGGAATTTCCATTCACGGTCACCTCATCAAAATCAAGATCAGAAAGCTCGGCAAGCGTCAGCTTGTCAAACGCATCATCTACGACGGACTCGACAGCCTCCTCCAGCGGCGGCTCCAGATGCGCGCTGTACAGCGCTTCACTTATCGGCGCACTGAACGTCATAGCACAGACAAAAGCAACGAAGATAGCCGCAAGTCCTACGACTGCGCTTGCGAAGCCTCTCTTCATGCCTGAAAGCAGCATTCCAAGAAACACCGCAAATATCACTATATCATAGATCAACGAAAACTGGGTACCCATATATCTCCTTTCGTCAGCCTGTTACAGCGCTATACGCTGTACCTCGTTATAACCGAGCAGGTAGGCATGACCACCAATTATTATCATATCTGAAAACACATCATCAAGCTCATACGAATTTATCTGTGTAAGTGTATCATCGTATGCGATAAGCTGAGGGCCTGACAGAACATAGCATTTGCCGTCATCCGTGCAGAAAGCGGTAAGGTTGTCAACAAGTATGGATTCTCCCGCAACCAGTCCCTCACCATATACTGTGATTATGTCGCCGCTTGAACCCGTATCAGCAAAAACCAGCGCACGGAGTCCGTTTGTGGCAGGTATGGATGTAATGCTCCTGTTTATAGCTGTGGTAGCGAGTATCGAGCCAGTCTCCTTGTCAAGAAGCACACCGTCTGAGCCTGTAACGACGAACAGACCGTCCTCGCTGCACTCCATAGAATAAGAGATATCAGTGCCGATAAATGTCTGCCATATATGCGATTCAGCATTATCAAGGTCGAACCTCAGCACATAAAGCTGCAAGGAACCGCCGCTCGAACCGAGCGCGGAAACATAGATGCTCTTGTCATCCTCTGAAAACTCTGCCTGCATCAGCTTGAGATCGGGCGACGCCCAGCGGAATATCTGCTTGCCCTCGCCATTGAACACATAAAGGTAATTGGAATATCTCGTCGAAGTGGTCACGATAGCGCTGCGCTCGTCATTTCCGATGCTGCCGAATACTATCGTATCCTCAACGCTGCCCGTATACTCCTCGCCTGTACGCGAAAAGAACTTGAATTCCTTTCCGTTCTTATCATAAACAAGAACGCGCTTTTCATTGGCGGCAGAAACGGCATTCTGAAAGCCATGCTGTATATTCGCTACCATCGCGCCCTCGGAAGTGTAGGTGTACAGATAAGTATCCGTCAGCAGATAGAAATTCTCGCCAAGCTCATCCAGCACATATCCCGTACTGCCAGGAAGCTCAACAGGAAAACCGCCCTGTCCCACATCAAGAGCAATGTCCTTTAACGGCGCAATGATCTTTTTCCAGTTAACAACAATAAGTACAACCACCAAAAGTATCAGAGCTAAGATCACCAGACGGGTGATAAGCTTTTTTCTTGCTCTTTTCTTTCTGAACAAATTGATATTATTGCGTTCCTCCATGAAGCACCTTCCTTGATCTCAGTAAAACACCTTATTCAGATACAATCCGCACGGCGGCAGTGTAATTCCGCTCAGCGTCCTGTCGCCCGTTTCAAGGGCGCGCAGTATATCATCCTCGGTACGTCTGCCCTCGCTTATGTAGAGCAGCGTGCCTGTTACTATCCTTACCATGTTGTACAGAAAGCCATTGCCGCTTATCCGCACCTCGCACCGTCCGTCACTCTCAGCAACGCTGATATCATAGATGGTGCGCACTGTGGTATTTACGCGTGCCTTTCCCTCCGCACGGCAGAAGCCGCCGAAATCATGCTCGCCTATCAGCAGCCTTGCAGCCTTGTTCATCGCGTCGATATCAAGCGTGTACGGGTAGTGAAATGCGAGATCCTGCAAAAAAACATCCCTCTGCGGCTTTGCATTTATCAGATAGACATACTCCTTGCCCTTGCAGCAATAGCGCGCATGAAAATCCTCGTCTGCTTCCTCACAGGACAGCACCGCGATATCCGACGGCAGCAGCGTGTTCAGTCCCTTGACGACGCCCTCGC
>SVMQ01000218.1 GCA_015067375.1 Oscillospiraceae bacterium
ATTCAAGCTCAGCGCCAAGACCCGACACCGCTGAGAAATTGCCGCGCAGCTCAATAGGTGCGATAAGCACGCTGAAATTACTGCCGATATGTCGGTTGTCCATAAGCACCTCCGCTATTTTTCAAACAGATTTTTCTGCTCCTTCTGACCGCTCAGCTTCTTGTTGATGCCCGAAACGCTGCTGCACCATCTGCGGCGCTCACGGTGATCGAGATCCATCAGCTGATCATGCGACCAGTGGAGATAGTATCCCAAAAAAGACATTTCTTCATAGAGCTTATCCTCGGGATATAATGATAGCTCTACTTTTCTAAAAAATCCAGAGGAAGGTCAAATTCCTTCTCGCAATGAGGGCATATAACCTTGTAGGTAGGTACATCCTGCATATTTATCCTCTGATACAGATCCTGTAAAAACGCCATGTCGATAGTGAAAAGATTTTCGATGACACGGTTATTTATGGACTGTAATGTACCCAGCTTTGTCACAACTCTGGACAGCAGTATTATGGTAAGGTAACCGGGGTTCTGCTGTACGCGCGGGTCTCGCAGGGGCATTATCTCATCAGCGGCAGTCGCCAGTCGCATGATGCCATTCTTATGCACCTCGCCGTTCTGGTCAACGTAGCCTCTGGGAAGTTCAAATTCAAATTCAGTCTGAAAGCTCACTTGCTGTTCCTCTCTGCTTGTAAAATAAACGATCATAGAATGATCAGAAAAAAGCACAATCCCGCCATCGAAGCATTCTCCGATGGCGAGTTATGCATCTGCTATCCCTCAGGATAGATAAGAATTAGTTTTCAGAAGGTGTTGCGGAATCCATAGAACCGCCATCGATTCTGTTTACACCCTCGTGGCAGATCTCGAGCGTCTCGATAGCCACCTCTCCGCCAAGACCGTTGAGGTCAGGGGATGTGTAATGTGTGGGCCAAGCGTTGATGATCTCCCAGCTGGGACCTTCCGCGCCTGTATCATCGAGAAGCTTGATAACGATAGTTCTGCGCTCAATGCCTGTGGGTCCGGATGTATTGTCGGAAGCTACTGTGTGCAGCCATGTCATCATCTCCAGAGAGCCAACTACGCCCCACTTGAGTGTGATGTTGCCATACTTTGTAAGGCCTGCAAGCTTTCTGGGAGTGGTACGAACCTCGTTACCCTCTCTGTACTCGATCACGTCTACGGAAATATCCGCACCCGAAACCTCGCTGAAGCCTGCTGCTTCAGTTCCATTGAACTCAACCTTGTATCTGAAATTCTTAAACGGATATCTGATCTCCGGCATTTACTCTCATTCCTTTCTTAAATTAAAATCAACCGTTGCTCTCGCTGGTATACTGACCAATCTTGAAGATTACGAATTCTGCGGGCTTCACGGGTGCTACACCGATCACGCAGATAAGACGACCGTTGTCAATATCGTCCTGCGTCATGGTGCTGCGGCCGATCTCAACAAAGAATGCCTCGGATGGAGATGTACCTGCCAGTGCTCCGCTTCTCCAGGTGCTTGCAAGGAACATCTCGATAGTTCTCTTAACTCTGCCCCAGAGAGCTTCTGTGTTAGGCTCGAATACTACCCAGTTGGTGTTAGCTCTGATAGACTCCTCAAGATAGATGAACAGTCTGCGAACGTTGATGTACTTCCAGGTAGCATTGGATGTAGCTGTTCTTGCGCCCCAAACTCTGATGCCTCTGCCGGGGAAGGAGCGGATAAGGTTAACACCCTTGGGATTGAGCAGATCCTGCTCAGCTGTGTTGTAGCTGCTTGCGAGACCTGTGCAGGCTCTTACCACCTCGTTAGCGGGAGCCTTATGTACACCGATGGTGTTGTCTGTACGCGCATAGATACCTACCATAGAGCCGGAAGGAGGCGCGATGATATTCTTCTTGGAGAGAGGATCGAAGATCTGGATCCAGGGGTGATAGAAAGCAGCGTAGTTGGAATCGAACATATTTCTGTATTCCAGCAGCTCGTCTGTCTTCTTTCTGTCCTTGGGCATATCAAGAACTGCAAAGCGGCTCTTGAGGTTCTCGCAGTGAGCGATCAGGGACATCTGAACCTCGGGGATGGTGATACCGGGCACTGCCATCAGGCTAACATCGGAGTTCTCGATGAACGCCTGAATACCCGAACGTTTGCCGGGACCCTCGTCAGTACCGATGTACTCTGCAGCAGAAACGCCTGCTACATTACCGTCTGTACCGCCCGTAAGCTGCAGGATGATAGCGTCGCCCTTGCCGCCAACCGCCTCAAAGGGAGAAGCGATAGAAGCGGGTGCAGGAGCTGCATCCTTCTTGTCCTTGCCCTCAGCAGCCTTAGCAGCCTTGATCTCGCCAACAGCAACTGTTACCAGCTCGCTCTTGGACATTCTGGACTCGATATAATCAGCAGACTCTGTGTTCAGGGATACGAACAGGTAGTCCTCCTTAGCCTCGCCGTACTTAACGGAAACGTCGATCTCGCTGCTCTTGATGAACTTTGTGGGAACGAGACTCTTGTCAACGATGGAGGGATTTACAGGATTCTCAAATGTGATGGTCTTTTCTTCGATCGCTGTGATCTTGTTGTAAACAGTGGTCTTGCCGTCAGCGAATTCAACAACATCGCCGATGGTGAAGCCGTCAACGCTTCTAACGATAGCGTCGTTGCCGTTTACCTCATATACCTGGGTCTTAACTCTGGATACAGGAGAAACTGTAACCTTGATACGGTTGCCCCACTCACCGGGGTTCTTAGCTGTAAAGCTGAGGATAGAATCGCTCTTTGTGGCAGCGCACTTAGCATCAGCAGGGCACACACGCATGATGAATGCTCTTGAGCCGCCGTTGATAAAGAAATGCTCCACTGCATAAGGGAGATATCTCTTATCGCCGAACTTTGTTTCGGAAAGGTAACCGCCAAAAATGCGAAGGTAATCGCTGAAGCTGGTCACGAGCTGGGGCTTTCCGATAACATCGCCCTTTTCTGCGAGTCCGATAAAGCCTGCAGTACTGGTGCCGACACCTTCCATAGGTACTGCGCCCGACTCGTATTCCTCAACATACACACCGGGGGATAAATACTCTGGCATAACTGTTCCTGATCTCCTGCACTGGTTAAACAATGTGGGCGATCAGTGCCTCCTCTCAAAATAATTTATTTAGCAGATCCGCAGCAGCAGATTCAACTACATGGTCATTCAGCGCCGAACACAAGATCCGCATACTCGCGCAGATCTTCCTTCAACACTATTATGTTGTTCTTCCTCTGTTCCTTCACAACACTTCTGAGGATGTGACGCATACTTATGGGCGCGCCCTCCGAAGCTGCAAGGAAAGCCGCATGAACAACACAGTTCTTGATATTTCCTCCCGCGATCTTGAAAGCCTCTGCAAGGAAATCATAATCGACATCATCCGACATCGGCGCATTTGCGTCGAACATCTTTTTCCACAGCAGCGTTCGCGTCGCAACATCGGGAAACGGGAAAGAAACAACGAAACTTATTCGGCGCATAAACGCCTCATCTATATTCTGAAGCAGATTTGTTGCCATCAGCACCACGCCGTCATACTCCTCCATCTGCTGAAGCAGATAGGCAGTCTCTACGTTTGCGTGTCTGTCATGCGAGTCCTTGACCTCGGATCGCTTGCCGAAAAGCGCGTCCATCTCATCGAAGAACAAGACGCAGTTTGCGTTTTTTGCCTCAGTGAACACTTTTCTCAGGTTCTTTTCGGTCTCGCCTATATATTTGCTGATTATCTGCGAAAGCTGTATCTTATACAGTTTCATGTGCAATTGATTTGTAATGACCTGAGCCGCCATAGTCTTACCTGTACCCGGAGGACCTGAAAACAATATGGACAAGCCTCTGCCATAAGCCGCTTTCTTACCGAAGCCCCACTCTGTATATACAGTATGACGGTAGCGGATATGCATACACGCA
This sequence comes from Oscillospiraceae bacterium, assembly GCA_015067375.1. GTDB lineage: Bacteria > Bacillota > Clostridia > Oscillospirales > Ruminococcaceae > CAG-115. The sequence goes on from SVMQ01000218.1 coordinate 3,923, forward strand.
TCCTTCAGCTGCTTGATCTCGGACTGCGGAAGCACAAGATCATCCCAGTCATAAGCTGGTTTTATGGGAGAAGCCAGCGTATTC
>SVMQ01000219.1 GCA_015067375.1 Oscillospiraceae bacterium
CTGCGCCTGTCGGCACTCAAACGCTCCACGTTTGCTTTCATGGTATAATATAGACAGCTCTTCTCAATTGCTTCGCAATTGCGCTGCCTATATTGAACGGCTGAAAGGTCGGCTGTCGCCGTCTGCGCCTGTCGGCACTCAAACGTTCCACGTTTGCTTTCATGGTATAATATAGACAGCTCTTCTCAATTGCTCCGCAATTGCGCTGTCTGTTTAAACGGGAGGTGCAGTGATGAAACGCTTCGTCAAAGCTACATGGATATTCTGGCCGCTGGTGCTGGCGGCGCTTATGTTCTTTCTGCTGCCCCTGTTTCCCACGTTTACCGAACACGTCATATCACGCGGTCTGTTTAAGATCGTCAGTACGCCGATAGGCTTTTTGTCCTCGCTGATACCTCTGTCACTTACTGAGCTGCTTGCAGTGCTTGCGCTGCCGCTGCTGATACTCGTTATCGTGCTGTTTGTACGCAGACTGAAAAGATCTGAGGACAAACGCCGTACCTCGATAAGAGCCGTGCGATTTACCGCTGGCTTTATGTCGTTTGCGGTGCTTATGTATATGATATGCCACGGCGCTAATTACTACAGAGCCAATCTCGCTGAGCTTATGGGACTTGATACCTCGCAAAAGACTGTGGAGCAGCTTGCAGCCGTGTGCATACACCTTGCACAGCAAGCAGCCGCTGAACGTGATGGGCTTGCCGTTGATGATAACGGCTGTGTCGTACTCAGCGAAAGCATATACACCGAGTTAGTGCGCACAGAAAGCGGCTATCAGCCATTGGTGGAGCAATATCCCTGGCTGTGGACTCCTGTATCACGGCAGAAGCCTGTGCAGCTTTCATACTGGTGGTCATACACAGGGATAACGGGTATGTACTTCCCCTTTCTGGTGGAATGTAATGTAAATATCGAGCAGCCTGATTACGCGATACCATTCACCGCTGCTCATGAATCCGCTCATTCGCGTGGTATTGCTTTTGAGGATGAATGCAACTTTCTGGCGTTCCTCTCCTGCATAAACAGTGAATATCAGGAGTTCCGATATTCAGGCTATGCTGAAGCGTACACCTATTGCTCCAATGCTTTGTATAATTATGATCCCCATATCTGGGCAGCAGTGCAGGCTTCCGTCAGTCAAGGTCTGAGGCGCGACCTGATATCTATGGGTGATTATATAGACCGATTTGACGGCGATGTGATGGATACCTCGCTGGATATCAATGATTCTTTCATAAAAGTACAAGGCGTCGCTGACGGTAAACTCAGCTACAACCGCGTTACAGAGCTTATACTAGCGTATTATTTCACAGAAGGATAGAGGTTACATTTTATGATCGGCACACTTGTCAACACAGGGACGATACTTTGCGGCTCGCTGCTCGGCGGCCTGCTGAAAAAAGGCATAAAGGACAAATACCGCGACGCGCTCTATAACGCAATGGGACTTGCCGCAATAGGCATCGGTGTAAACTCGATATGCTCCAATATGCCGAAAAGCGCATATCCTGTGCTTTTTATCGTGAGCCTTGCACTGGGCAGCTTGCTGGGCAGCATCATTGACCTCGATAAACGCTTCAACTCGCTCGTCGGCAGGTTTTCAAGCTCCGATCTCGGAAAGGGCCTATCAACAGGAATTCTGATGTTCTGCATCGGCACACTGTCTATACTCGGCCCGATCAATGCAGCTCTATACAACGATCACACATTTTTATTTACAAACGCAACGCTTGACCTCGTCACTTCTATGGCGCTTGCTTCTACCTATGGCTTCGGCATGATGGCAGCAGCCCCCGTGCTGTTTTTATGGCAGGGCGGAATCTACCTGTGCGCAGGCTGGCTGGAGCCTGTACTGAATGGCGGTATGATGACCGAGATATCGCTTGTCGGTGGTTTCCTGATAGCAGCTTCGGGAATATCTATACTCGGTTTAAAGGATATGAAAACGATAAATATGCTGCCGTCGCTGCTCGTGCCACCTATATGGTTTGCGCTCAAAGCACTTATCGGCTTCTGATATTAACGGCTTACACTGAAATCCGCCTACAGACATATCTGCAATAATCATGCTTAGGTCTTCACGGCAACGAGATATGTCACTGCAAATTCATTAGTCTGTGCTATCTTTTTAATAATTCATTCAGTTTTGTTTCACACTATTTACACAAATCGAGGTTATACTTTAACCATGATATAGCTCAACGCATTATGTCGAAAGGAAAGATAAAATGTATAATAACGATAATAACTTCAATCAGCATCAGGCGTATTACCCTGACAGCAGTCAATATTCTCAGCCTATGCAGCAGCCCCCACAGCCTCCCAAAAGACCGCGAAAAAAGCAAAGCACACTCAAGGTGATCGCGCTCGTTCTTTCCGTTGCACTTATCGGCGGCGGTGCAGGCTTCGGCGGAGCTTATCTTGCGACACACTCAATCAACGGCGCACCTATAGCTGATGCCACGACCTCAAATGGTACAGCAAGCGGCGCTCAGGCAGAAAACGGCTCTCAGAACAAGCCATCCAATGAGAGCAGACCCACCCTGGACGAGATGCAGTCAGGCGTTACCATTACTCATAACGTCAGCGCTGAAACTGAATTCAACTCCGATGGCTCTTTTGCCTACACGCGCGATCTTGTTTCTGCTGTGCGAGATTCCATTGTATACATCGAAGTCTACACACGTCAGTTTTACGGCGGTGATGAGCCATACGGCGCAGGAAGCGGTATCATAATTTCCAGCGACGGTTACATCCTCACAAACGCGCATGTCGTTGATGATATGGATAGATTCGTCGTTCATGTGACAACGACTGACCCCATCGAGGGCACAGGCGTTGTGGACGAATACGACGCAGCTTTGATCGGAAGCGATACTGATACAGACCTCGCTGTCCTGAAGATAGAAGCAACTGAGCTTCAGGCAGCAGTGCTGGGCGACTCCGACGAGCTTCGTCTTGGCGACGACGTAGTTGCAATCGGTAATCCCATGGGTCTTGAGACCTCCATATCCAAGGGTATCGTGTCAGGTCTCAATCGTGAGCAGTACTCCAGCGAACGCGCTCTTTCCAGTATTCAGACAGACGCCGCAATAAACAGCGGTAACTCGGGCGGTGCGCTGTTCAATATGTATGGCGAGGTCGTTGGCGTCGTAAACTCCAAGCTCGTCATGGACTACGCTGAGGGTATCGGCTTTGCGATAACCATCAACGAAGCGCGCACTGTTATCGACGACCTGATATCACAGGGCTTCGTTTCGGGCAGACCCATCCTCGGTATCACCTGCCTTGAGGTCAGCGAATATGTTGCCGCAATTCAGGGCATGACCCCCGGTCTGTATGTTACAGATATAGATAAAACGCTTGCAATAGCTGAAAGCGACCTTGTGGTTGGAGATACTATCGTTGCTGTTGAAGATGTCTACATCACCTCTGTAAGCGAGGTCAGCGAGATACTTGCCGACATGAAGCCCGGCGACAGCGTGACTGTTACTGTTGTGCGCGTTGACAGTCTCGGACGCAGCAAGGAAGTAAAATTCGACATTATCCTCTCCGAATATAAGGGAAGCTGATGTCCCTCTGATACAGCAAAGGCTGCCGATTGATATCGGCAGCCTTTTACTTTCGACTTATTTCGTAGCATCTTACTTCGCATTGTTCATCTGAACCGAATTTTTTAAGCGCCATACAGCTTCTGACATAATGCATACCGCATTTCTCCATCACTCTGCCCGAAGCGGGGTTGTCTATACAGTGACAAGCGCCGATCTTATCAAAGCCGCATTTAAACAGCTCTTCGATCGCTGCTTTTACCGCCTCTGTCATTATGCCTTTGCCCCAGTGATCGTGTGCCAGCACATACCCTATTTCAGGCACTCCAACACTGTTGACGCCCACCACATCAATACAGCCTATCGGCTCATCTGTACATTTGAGCGTGATCGCCCAGCAGTATTCAGCTTCAAGACACATTTTAAGATATTCTTCTGTTTCTGCTATGCC
>SVMQ01000220.1 GCA_015067375.1 Oscillospiraceae bacterium
AATTTGCCGCACATCGAACAGCTTTCCTCAATTTCAGGCTTTCTGTCGTCACGTATCTTCTTCGCAGTTTCGGGGTCGATGGAGCATTCCCATTGCTTGTCCCAGTCGAATGTTCTTCGAGCCTCAGCCATCTCGTTGTCGATATCCATTGCGTGGGGAATATGCTTTGCAATGTCAGCGGCGTGAGCGGCTATTTTAGATGCGATAATGCCATGCTTTACGTCCTCTACATTCGGGAGTGCAAGATGCTCGGCAGGTGTTACATAGCACAGGAATGCCGCACCATTCATCGCCGCGACTGCACCGCCGATTGCAGATGTGATATGGTCATATCCGGGAGCAATATCCGTAACCAGCGGACCGAGAACATAAAACGGCGCGCCCATGCAGATCGTCTGCTGTATCTTCATGTTCGCGGCTATCTGGTCAAGAGGCATATGTCCAGGTCCCTCTATCATCACCTGAACATCCTTTGCCCACGCACGCTTTGTCAGCTCGCCGAGGCGCACAAGCTCCTCTATCTGACACACATCGCTTGCGTCTGCAAGACACCCTGGGCGGCAGGCGTCACCGAGGGATATTGTCACATCATACTCGCGGCAGATATCCAGTATCTCGTCAAAATACTCGTAGAATGGGTTTTCATTGCCCGTCATACTCATCCACGCAAACACAAGTGAACCGCCACGGGATACAATATTCATCTTGCGCTTGTGCTGTTTGATTTGTTCAATTGTCTTGCGTGTTATTCCGCAGTGGAGCGTTACAAAATCCACGCCATCCTCTGCGTGGAGCCTTACCACCTCGATGAAATCCTTTGCGGTGAGCGTTGCAAGGTCACGCTGATAGTGGATAACGCTGTCATACACAGGAACAGTACCTATCATCGCAGGGCACTCCGCCACAAGCTTCTGTCTGAACGGCTGTGTGTTGCCGTGAGAGGAGAGATCCATAATTGCCTCTGCGCCCATATCCACCGCCGCTATCACCTTTTCCATCTCGATGTCGTAATCCTTGCAGTCCCTCGAAACACCGAGATTTACGTTGATCTTTGTGCGGAGCATTGAGCCTACGCCGTTTGGCTCGATGCACTTGTGGAGCTTGTTCGCGCAGATAGCGACCTGTCCCTTTGCAACAAGCTCGCGTATCTCATCGGCTGTGCGGTATTCCTTTTTTGCGACAGCCTCCATCTCCTTTGTGACGATACCTTTTCTCGCCGCTTCCATTTGTGTTTTGTACATAGCTTTCCTCCGTTTAAAATAATTTTAACAGACGGAAATAAAAAAGGAGCTACCTATTCAGATAGCTCCAATTATGCAATAATATTATCATTGCACCGACGTGTAAGCGTCAGTGCATTACAGTCGTCCCTACGTTGGCATTATCCAAATCAGGTTATCGGTCGGAGATCACATCTCCCTCTCAGCCTGTAACACAAGCTCCCGTCTGTTAAATTGTAACTGTATTATACATCAATTATTGGAAAATGTCAATAGGATATTTCCACTTTCTCGTTAAGGATGATGTTTCTCCTCGGAAAAACTGTTGATTTCAACTGTTTTATGCTTGCAAAACCTCCGTTACGGCACGCCATTTCATTTAAAAAAATTCACAGAGAACACTCCTTTTTATTGAATGGTTTCTTATATAACATTATAATGCTCCTCTTAGGTCGTATAAAGCGAGCACCGAAAAGCTGAAAGACATCTTCACACGATCTGAAACAATACCACGCCGACAACGCAGATAATACTTCCGATAAGATTAAGCTTTGAACACCGCTCTTTGCGGATAAGTCCGATAAAAAACAGAGTGACAAGTATCATAGGCTGGATAAAGGAGTAATTTGCAAGGCTTATCGAGATTATCGCATTTTCAAGCAGCATACCAATCGTATTAGGTATTCTTGCAAGAATGACTTTTATAGCGCCGCTTCTGTTCTTATTCACTATATCAGACGGCTTTATCATAAACAGCATTATTATGGATATCAGAACGAGTGCAGGGAGGAGCTGCATCGTCGGCGAGATGTATGGCGTAAATGCTTTTATTATAAGTCCGTAGCCGTATTTTGCAGCAAGGTAACGGATAAGCGGAACAGTTATCTTTTTGTATTCTATCTTGCTCTCTTTGCCTGAGCGTGCAATAAATATAAGACCAAAGACGGTTACAGATATGCACAGCAATTTCAGCACACGCATATCTGCGCCGTAGAAAATATCAGTAATATAAGAAGCAAAAAGCGTTGCTCCAAGCCATGCCTTAAGCTCAAATGCAGACAACAGCTTAAGTACAAGCGCGCTCATCTGAAATTCAAGCATCTTGCAAAGAGCTATCAGCACAACAGCAGCAAAGCTCTGCCACGACAGCATGATATGCAACTGCTGAAACGGCAGTGTTATCGCAAGAAATACTGACATTGACGAGCACATGAGAAAAGTGAACTCGTTGCCTGTGAATTTTGCTTTTGACACTGCGTATTTGTCGCTGAGCGAAGTTGTCGTATAGCAGGCAGTTACCGCCAGCATCATGATCACAACATCCATGCTACCATCTGACCTTCCACCGCTCACGGAGTTTTTCAATGCTCTCGCCGTGAGCGGTACTTATTTTTTTGAGCTTTTCTCGTTTCTGCAAAGCTCGCCGAGATGTTTTTCAAAAAGTGCTTCGTCTGTGGGTATCTCAGCCCAGTCGTTAGTCCATGTGGAGATATATGCCGCATTGGAGATGGAGAGGGAATTAAGACCCTCCTTGCCCTCGGCTATCATATCAGTGCCGCTCAGTATAGACTGTGCAAAAGCCTCAATCACCTCGGGGTGACCCTCGGGCTCGGGCGCTGTAAATTCCTCGTAGGTGTTCGAGGGTGCTGCAAAGCCCTCCTTTGATGTAAAACAAAACTCGCGTTCAGGGATATCCAGCTTCCACCAACAGAGCTTGCCATGCTCGACCACTATCTTTCCCTTATCGCCCGTGATTTCAAGACGATTTGTACCGCAGGCGTCGCCTGTTGTGGTGATGAATGTTGCAGTCGCACCGTTCTCATATTCACCGAAGATAGTTACATCGTCCTCTACATCAATGTTATGGTACTTTCCGAACTCGCAGAAAGCCCTCACACGCTTAGGCATACCGAATATCCACTGCCACAGGTCGAGGTTATGAGGCGCTTGGTTAAGCAGAACGCCGCCGCCCTCGCCGTTCCATGTGGCTCTCCAGCTTCCAGAATCGTAGTAAGCCTGTGTGCGGTACCAGTTTGTGATTATCCACACCATTCTTTTAAGCTCACCCAGCTGACCGCTCTGAACTATCTCGCGAGCCTTTGCAAACATGGGATTTGTGCGCTGATTGAACATTATGCCAAACTTCACGCCCGATTTTTCAGCTGCCTCGTTCATTTCACGCACCTGTCGTGCATAAACACCCGCAGGCTTTTCAGTAAGAACGTGAATGTTGCGCTTGAAGCACTCCTTGGCAACAGTGGGATGGTCGTAATGCGGAACAGCTATCAACACAGCGTCAACAAGACCGCTGTCAAGCATTTCGATATAGTCTGTAAAGCGAGCGACTTCTGAATGCTCCTTTGCCTTATCCATCTTTTCCGGGACGATATCACATACTGCGGTTATTTCCACGGATGGGCATTTTCCGCCGAAAACATTGTAGAAATGTCCGCTGCCCATGTTGCCAAGTCCTACGATGCCAAGTCTTATCTTGTTCATAACATTCTCCTTTAAATCAGTTCCTTAAGCGCGGTTACCGCAGCGTTAAATGCCGCTCTTGACGAGGGATAGCAGTATCCCATCTTGGTCTTTTCGCTTGCTTCAAGCTTGTCGAAACCGTCAAATACTGAAAGATGCGGCTCCAACGTGAGAACGCTGCCCTTGTATTGCTGCAACAGATATGGAAGATTTCCGATACCTTTTCCCGCAGGCACTACCGAGCCATCTGCCATAGCGTCCTTGATGTGCATATACTCAACATAGGGACTGAGCAA
>SVMQ01000002.1 GCA_015067375.1 Oscillospiraceae bacterium
TTAATGCAACTTCGCCATGTTATGCACATACTGATTTTGAGAGTAGTAATGAAGAAAATAATTTATATCAAGAGGTAATTGAGTCTTGTTCTAAAAAAAGCTTAGAGTTTGATGCGGCGCATATAGAACAAGAAATTTGTGATATTTATAATGAGTATTGTTGGTACTATCCTGACAATGTTGATATTATTGATGAGGTAGTATCTATACATTTAAATGATATTAATTTCATTTATTCAATGATTTTTGATTCTGATAATGCGCTTGTGTGTTTTGAAAACTCATTGTATATGGCAACTGCCGAAAATCTATGTGCTACTTATGCAAATGACCCTGTAGGGTATTTCAGCTCAAATCATTATGTTCCAACAGTAACACAAAAAGAAGTTTATTATTGTGGTCCTGCAGCGACAATACAGGCATTTTTAGGGAATGGCGACATATCGTCTTCTGACTATCCAAATGGGTATGATTCTTTACAAATACAACTTGCAGGGGAAATGGGTACAAATTCAATAGATGGAACTTTTGTATATCAGCTTAAATCGGTACTAAATGAATATTCAGAATACAATTACAGTGAACAAATCTTTACTTCATATTCATATTCTGGGTGTATATCATATATCAGAACATCTCTTATGAATGGGAAAACTCCGATTATTTATCTAGCCAATACATCAGCATTAGATTATTATCCATCTTCGGTGCAACAATCACATTATGTAACAGTTGCAATGTTAGATACGGTACATCAAAAACTGTTAATTGTTGACCCACATTATGACAGCGATTATAATGGAGAGCACTATATTACATATGATGAGTTATATGAAGCTATGAAAATGGTATCAGTAGCTGAAAATGAGGAGGATGTAACTAATTCATATATAATCGGTTAATGGAGGTGTTATATGAGAAAAAATGCGATTGGATACTTTGGGGTTGTAGTGGCTGTGGTAATATGTTTTCCAGGCTGTGCAGGCGAAACGGCAAGCACGTCAGAGCAGAGCGAGTACGGCTATGCTGTAATATCTCAGTCTGTGGAATTAGGCAACAGCCGATATGCACAGATTGATGTTTATTATGATGACACTTCAGGCGACGAATACGCTCATTATAAGGGCAGTCATCCTTATGTTGTTATCAAACAGAACAGGACTGGCAGAATTTGTGCTACCTCAAAGATTCCTACAAGTATGGTGTCGGAGCGTTCTGTGGCTGCTCCCGAGAGCGCGGAGCTGAAGTGTTTTGACGTAGACGGCAATACTATACTCGCTGTGATGATACCGCTCAGTGAGGAATACTGCGAGCCGCATTTCTTCCACTATGTCGGAGACGACCAATATGGAATGCACCGCTGTACTGCCATGTTCGGAATGTCATTTGAAAGCGACAGCCTTGACTGGGCTTCGCTTACCGTGGAAGATGGTGGTCTTTCGGATGCGCTCGGAAATCGTTTTGAGTTCGATTTCAGCGATTATCCTACAAGTGTGAGCCTTAATTGTAAATAATATTAAGATATCGGTGAGCAATCGCCGATATTTTTTATGAAAAAGTGAATTCCGTGAAAACTCTTGTTTTCTCACAATTTCGTTTATTTTCTGCCGATTTTAAAAAGCTCTCAAAAAATGAAATGAACTTCAAGAAAGAGAGAAAAACAGAGAGAAACAGAGAGAAAACAAAAGAAAATGGGGTATATTTAAAATTTGGGCAAAAAAACTCTTGACAAATCCTTTTGAAACGTGTATAATTATCAATGTTGTGTGGCTTATTGCGCTTGAATTGCGCATTGAAGCCCGAAAGTATCTTATCGGAAGATCCGAAATATAAGGAGGAAAAAAGTATGGCAACATATATGCCCAAGGCTGAAACAGTAGAGCGCAGCTGGTATATTCTCGATGCTGCTGGACGTCCCCTCGGTCGTGTAGCTGCTATGGCTGCTCACCTGCTCAGAGGCAAGCACAAGGTAACATTCGCTCCCCACTGCGACTGTGGTGATCACGTTATCATCATCAACTGCGCTAAGGCAGTTCTCACAGGCAAGAAGCTGGAGAAGAAGTACTACAGATGGCACACAGGCTGGATCGGTCACCTGAAGGAGATCCGTTACGACACTCTGATGGAGAAGAATCCTGAGAAGGCTATGACACTTGCTGTTAACGGCATGATCCCTGACACCACTATCGGCAGAAAGGCTATGACAAGACTTCGCTGCTATGCTGGTGCAGAGCACAAGAACGCGGCTCAGAAGCCCGTTGAGTACAAGTTTTAAGGAGGGCTGAAAATGTACGATTCTAAACCTTACTACTACGGAACAGGTAGAAGAAAGCACTCCGTTGCCAGAGTAAGAGTATATCCCGGCAGCGGCACTATCACAATCAACGGCAGAGGCATCGATGACTACTTCGGTCTTGACACTCTCAAGCTCATCGTTCGTCAGCCCCTCACTCTCACAGATACAGTTGAGAAGTTCGACATCGTTTGCACAGTTGCAGGCGGCGGTGTTACAGGTCAGGCAGGCGCTATCCGTCACGGTATCTCCAGAGCTCTGCTCCAGTACTCTGACGAGCTGCGTCCCGTTCTCAAGAAGGCTGGCTTCCTGACTCGTGACCCCAGAATGAAGGAGAGAAAGAAGTACGGTCTCAAGGCTGCACGTCGCGCTCCCCAGTTCTCCAAGAGATAATTTCAGCCCTTACAAACCTCGTATTTATGCGGTTTGGGGCATACAAAAACAGGAAAATGTCATTTTTCAGTCATTATTTCAAGGACAGATCCCGTTGTTGCAAAACAACGGGATCTTTTGTATCATCTTGTATTATGTAAGTTTAGCGATATTAGATCCGCGACCTTCATCTTTGAGCATTTTGCACATCTGCATAGATGAGGTATGCCTTATGTCACAGTCCTGAATGCTCAGACATGATGTTCAGATCGACACCGCTAATGGGTAGAAGCGTAGCGTGATCATAAGTCATAATCGTCAGGATCCAAAAGCATATCAGGTGAATCAAATCCGTGTGAAGTCCAACTTTGATTATATTTCTCGATATATTTACCTTTGGTCTTATCATGCTTATAAACGTACCATATTGCGCTTCCCTTGCGATTTTCAAGAGGTATTATGCTGACCTTAATATCAAGAAATTTACGCTTGTTGCCGCTTGCAAAAAAGCGCACTCCGAATTGCTCTTTGAATTCCAGAGCGTTCATTATCTCCCATGGCAATGACTGATTGACCGCCTTTGGGATGACGAAATCCTTATCCTCCCAATAAAGTACGGTCTCGCCGTTGGTTGCTTTAACTTTTTTCGGAGTTATAGGAATCGCCTTGCGGATTCCGATTCCGTAATTAGCTTCGAATGTGGCTCTTTCGATCGTTACTTCGTCATTTTCAAAAATACCGCCCCAGAACATGACCGCTATGCCCTTTGAGCTGCCGCCTTTATTATTGACAAATACGACCGTGTTTTCTTCCGCGCTGCAAGGGCGACCTGAAGCTATATGCATCTTCAGAACAGGCGGCCCTTTTTCCGTGCCATTTGGCAAAGAAAAATACAGTTTTCTCAGATTTTCATCTTGCTGAAGATGAGCGTCGTCAGGTCGTAAAGCACATTGAGCAGTATCCATTCCCAGAAAAGCGGCAGCTCCATAAAAAACATCTTCGGCAAATACATTTTTATCCTTAACCACAGAGCTGAATTTTTCATAATCGCTTACAACGCTTTTCCAAGGTGCAATACTTGTACAGCGGGGGTACTTTTCACCATAAAGGTCGCCTGAATTTATCCAGCCATCAATGTGTTTTTCGGTATTAATAAGATTCATCATAAGATAATCACTATCTAAGCACATTGCCGCAATAACATCTGTGCCAAACTTCTCTGAAAAAGGAACTGCCGCGGCTTTTGTGCTTTCAGCGTCAGAAAAATTATAACAGTCAGATGCAACCGATACCCATTGGCTGTTTTCGGGACTGTATATGCATAAGCATATCTCAGATCCTTCTTCACTTTGAAGCTCGTTATAGCCCTTTGATTTCATTTCCTCTTTAAGCATATCAATAAGACCTTCAATGCTGAATTTGTTATTCTTTTTTATGTGAATATTAGAAAAAGACGATCCCATTTTCGTTACCCTCGTATATTATTCAAATTTATTGATTGCATTTAATATAAGTGCTGTCGTGACTATATAGTCGTATTCCGGGGCTTCTGTGCAAAATGATACAGCTCCCGTTTTAAGGGAGCTGTAACCTGTTGCGTCAATCGATATCGCCCATACGGTCGATATATTCTATCGGGAATGGCGGAGCCGCCAAAGGCTTTGCTGCGATGCTCATGAGCTTCAGCGCACTGTCATCCGCAGCGATGCGATTAGAACTAAGCGCGCCGCAGACACGGCAGCGATGGATGATCGCCCATTCTCCGTTTTTGCGCACCCAGACCGCCACGGCTTCCATTATTCCGCCGCATTCAGCGGCGCGGTCGCCCGGGGTTTCGTCTAAGTGCAGACTGCACAGGCACTTCGGGCAGTGGTTGCGATTTCGTGTTCCTCCGCCGTCATACGGCACAGAAGCGCCGCAAGCCTTGCAGATAAATGTATCGTTCAATTAAAGTCCTCCCTGAAAAAATGCGAACTTCGCGGGAGGTGATGCACAGATGATTTGCGCAGCCTCCCGGCTTACGCTATCACCTTTTTAGTCATAAAGATCAAACAAAGTCCTTTCCGCGCATCGTGCGCTGTAAGATCAGTTTTCGGGAACGAGGACGGAGTAGTTGCCCTCTTCTCTGCGATAAACGACATTTACAAGACCTGTTTCGGCATTCTTGAACATGAAGAAAGTATGACCCAGCAGGTTCATCTGCAGGATAGCCTCATCAACGGTCATAGGCTTGAGCGCGAAGGTCTTGTAACGAATAACCTCGTACTCCTGCTCCTCAGCCTCAGGCTCCAGCCCTGCAAACGCACCTGCGCGCAGGCTCTTTTCAACCTTTGTCTTCTGCTTTCTTATCTGACGGATAATGCGGTCGATAGTAACATCCAGAGCGTCGTTCTTGTCCTTTGCCGACTGCTCTGCACGATATATAATTCCGTTATATTTTACAGTCAACTCAAGAATGATCTGCTCACGGCGTTCAGCGAGGGTAATCTTTGCCTCTGCCTCGTCAGGGAAGAAGCGGTCGAGCTTTGCGCTCAGCTTCTGCTCTGCATAATCTGTAAATGCCTGAGAAATATCGAGTTTTTTAGCTGCAATTGTAACTTTCATAAAATCATCCTCTCGAGATTAATTGCGGATGCTCTCCGCACAGGGAGCCATGCTTCCCATGTCAACATTGTATCATATTTATCCGAAATATACAAGTGTTTTTTGTAATTTCTTTGCTATTTCAACATTTTGCACAAAGCTTTCGACCATAATTTGATAATGAACAAAAAAATATCGTCATTTTCAACAACTATATCATATCGGCTTGCCAATAAACGTCCCCTGGTTTTGTACACTTCCTTTTGCCTTAAATTGCTGTGAGCCGCAAAGGAGCGTTTTGCTTGACTTATTTACTTAATTGTGGTATTATTAGTTTAGTTATCTGCACGTTGTGCATTATGGTATACGATCTATTATGAAGTTTTCGGAGGAAATGATGAAAACAGCAGCAGTAATAATGGCAGGCGGCAAGGGTGAGCGCTTCTGGCCTCAGAGCCGTGCAGACCGCCCTAAGCAATTCCTGTCACTGACCCGTGACGGAGAAACGATGATACAAAAGACCGTCAACCGTCTTTCTTCACTGGTAGATAAAGACGACATATATATCGTCACAAACGCGAGATACCTTCCGCTGGTGCGTGAACAGCTTCCTGATATCCCTGATGAAAATGTGATAGCAGAGCCTGCTTCCCGCAATACCGCGCCCTGCATCGGTCTGGCGGCTGAGATCATCAGAAAGCGCTGCGGCGAGGACACCGCGATGCTTGTGCTGCCTTCGGATCATCTGATACGCTTCAATGCGATGTTTGTTGATACTCTGAGGCGCGCGGTCAAGGTAGCAGAGCATGAGGAGAATCTCGTGACCATCGGGATCACACCGACCTATCCCGAAACGGGTTATGGATATATCAACATATCCACGGGCGAAACCGCATACTCGGGTGCTTACAAGGTAATTCGTTTCTACGAAAAGCCTGATATAGAGCGCGCAAAGCAGTATGTCAGCTCAGGTGAATATCTTTGGAACAGCGGTATGTTCGTCTGGAAGGTATCATCTATCCTTGCAAAGCTGAAAAGATATCTGCCCGATATGTTCGGCGGACTTGAAAGGATCGCTGATACATACGGCACAGACAGCTATATACAGACGCTGGAAGAGGTCTTTCCTAATCTTGAGGCTGTGTCTATCGACATTGGTATAATGGAACGCGCCGACGATATCTACACCATCCCGGGAAACTTTGGCTGGGACGATGTTGGAAGCTGGCTGTCGCTGGAGCGTTTCAATCCCACGAATGAATATGGCAATATGGTGAAGGGCGACATCATCAGCATAGATACCCATAACTCCATAATCGTCGGCGGAAACAAACTGGTGGCGACTGTCGGCGTGGAAGATCTCATCATAGTTGATTCTGATGATGCTATCCTCATTTGCGCGAAAGACAGTGCGCAGGATGTAAAGCACGTTATCGAAAATCTAAAGACCTGCAATCGGTTTGAACTTGTATAAATGAGGGAGAGTATTATGAAAAACGCACTTATCACAGGAATTACAGGACAGGACGGCTCTTATCTTGCGGAGCTGCTGCTTGAAAAGGGCTATAATGTATATGGACTTGTGCGCCGCAAATCTAGGTTGGATTTCGGCAATCTGGAGGGTACGGCGGCAAAGGAGAAGATACATTTCATCTTCGGCGATATCACTGACATGGCGGCTATGCTCAATGCGGTGAGAGAGTCACAGCCCGACGAGGTATATAACCTTGCAGCGCAGTCTTTCGTTGCACAGTCGTTCAAAGAGCCTGCCGCAAGCGCAAATATTACAGGTATTGCAGCAGTTAACATACTTGAGGCGCTTCGCACGCTCAAGCCCGATGCAAAGTACTATCAGGCGAGCACATCTGAGATGTTTGGCGGATGCATCGACGAGCAGGGCGAGGATTTCGATGGCTACACCGAAAAGAGCTTTTTCCATCCGCGCAGCCCATACGGTGTTGCAAAGCTTTTTGCGCATTGGACTACACGCAACTACCGTGAGAGCTACGGTATGTTTGCTTGCTCAGGCATACTGTTCAATCATGAGAGCGAGCGAAGAGGTCTGGAATTTGTCACACGCAAGATCACCCATGCCGCAGCGCGCATCAAGCTTGGTATGCAGGAATATCTGGAGCTTGGCAACATGGACGCAAAGCGCGACTGGGGTCATTCCAGGGACTATGTGCAGGCTATGTGGCTCATGCTTCAGCAGGACAAGCCTGAGGACTATGTTATCGCTTCGCACGAAACGCACACGGTGCGCGAGTTCGTAGAGCTGTCTTTTGCGGCGCTTGGCATGGACATCAAGTGGTCGGGCGAGGGTACTGACGAGATCGGTATCGACGCTGCAACGGGAAAGACTGTTGTAAAGATAAACCCTGTATTCTATCGTCCTGCCGAGGTAGATCTGCTTCTGGGCAATCCCGAAAAGGCAGAAACAGAGCTGAAATGGGTGCGCGAGGTATCGTTCAGGGAGCTTGTAGAGCGCATGGTAAAGAACGATCTTGCCATAGCTGAAAAAGAGCTTGCGCAAAAAGGATGAGCATGAAAGCATTGGTCATAGGCGCGGGCGGTTTTGTCGGCGGCTATCTTATCAGGGAGCTTGTTGCGCGCGGTCATGATGTCACAGCGACAAAGCTTCCTCAGGAGAGGATAAACAGCACTGAGCGGTATTCCGAGGAGCTTCTGGATATCCTGGATGCTGACGCGGTGGCTGAGGTAATAGACAGGGTGCGTCCCGACTGCATATTCCACCTTGCGGCGCAAAGTTCGGTGGCGCTGTCGTGGAAAGCGCCTGCACTCACCGTTGATGTCAATATCAAGGGAACGATAAATGTGCTTGAGGCGGTGCGCAAAAGCAATGCTTCCGCGCGCGTTATACTGATAGGCTCAGGCGAGGAATACGGCTATGCGGCCTCTCCTTGCATCGGAGAGGATACGGCGCCGCAGCCTGCCAATGTCTATGCACTGACAAAACACACGCAGAATATGCTGGGGCAGCTGTACTGCAAGTCCTACGGCATGGATATAGTATCGGTGAGGGCGTTCAATCACATAGGCGCAGGTCAGCTTCCCACTTTCGTTGCTGCAGATTTCTGCAGGCAGGTCGCTGAGATAGAGGCGGGCAGGCAGCCGCCTGTGATGCGCGTGGGCAATCTTTCGGCAAAGCGCGATTTTACGGATGTGCGGGATATCGTGAGAGCATACTGCGACCTTGCACAGCACGGGATCAGCGGCGAGACCTACAACGTGGGCAGCGGTCACAGCGTGGAGATAAGCGAGCTGCTGGAGAAGATACTGTCGCTGTCATCGGTCGAAATAACAGTAGAAAACGATCCGCAGCGTATGCGTCCGTCGGATATTCCTGAGATAAGCGCGGATATCAGCAAGCTGCAGCGTGATACAGGCTGGCAGCCACAGATACCGCTTGAAGGATCATTGAGATGCATACTTGAGCATTTCCGTAATAAATAGCACGAAAAAGCGCCGCTTCTGAATCTAACAGAAGCGACGCTTTTATTATTGGGATATAAGGTCACAGCTTTACAAACTCTGCTTTTCGCTGACGGAACACAGTATAGTATTCAAAGCCTGCTGCTTTAAGTATATCAGAAGCCTTGTCGAAATCGTATGCGATATGCTCGCCCTTGTGTCCGTCAGAGCCGACGGTGATCTTCTCTCCGCCAAGCTCACGATAGCGCTTGAGTACATCGGGATGAGGATGCGCCCAGCCCAGACCGTATTTCAGTCCTGCGGTATTCAGCTCGATGCCCTTGCCCATGGCGATGATCTTTTTTAGTATCTCATCTGTAAGCTCGCGGTATTCCGAGGGCAGATAGGACTTTGCTTTGCAGTATCTTACCGCATAGTCGAGATGTCCGTACACATCGAAATCGTCGAATGTGCCTATGTTCGCAAGTATGCTTTCAAAGTAGCGCAGTATGCCGTTTCTGTCGCCATACTTGCCGAAATACTCAGGCTCGTAGGGATCCATTCCGTCAACGAGATGAGATGAACCTATGATGAAGTCGAAAGGGTATGCTGATGTGTATTCATAAAGCCGCGGCGCAAGATAGTCCATCAGACCCAGTTCGATACCAAACAGCAGCTCTATCCTGTCAGCATACTTTTCCTTTAGTGCAGACAGCTCCGCTTTATATGCGTCGGTATCCACCATGAACTCACCTGTCGGGAAGTCCATGTCCATGTGTTCGGTAATGCACATTACGGACAGTCCTGCTTCTATTGCGGCTCTGACCGCGTTTTCCATCGGCTCATCGCTGTCGCTGGAATAGTTGGTGTGAACGTGAAGATCAGCTCTTATCATCTTTGTTTTCCTTGTTGTCTGTAGTATTGTCGGCGGCGTACTTGGCTTTAAGCTGCTGCACCCTTTCGAGCATTGCTTTTGCTTCATCTGAGGATGGCGTCCGTGCATTGCTTTGATGCGTGGTCGGTGCGGTAGATGCAGCTTCAGCGTCGCGCTTTGCGCCAAGCGCTTCGGCGAGCTTTGCGGCACGCTCGTTCTCAGCTATCTCAGCCTTTGTTACTCGCTTTGTTTCGGGCTTGGAGATCACCTCGCCGTCGTAGTTGGTCTTGTAGTTCTTGTCTGTGCGGCGGTTGATGGTGTTGAGTGCTGCACCGACACCGAGCAGTATCCAGAACACAGGCGCAACTGCCACTACCGAGTCGTTGAACAAGCCTGCTGCAAGATAGCCTATCACCGCAAGCATGATCGAGATGCCGTATATCTGCTCTATCCTGTACTGCTTTTTCAGCGCATACAGGCGGAAGCAGTCCACGAGATAGAATACGCAGATAGCGAGGAATGCGATAAGTGCGATAAGTCCGTTGGAGAAGAATATCTGCAGATAGAGGTTATGCGGCTTGTCTACGGTGATGTAGAAGCCCTCCTGATAAGCGCAGTACTTTGCAAGATAGTCGTTCTGCGGGAAGATATATGCGAATGTGTCGGGGCCGTAGCCTGTGACCATGCAGTTGCTCAGCAGCGGTATAGTCCTCGACCAGATATAGCCACGCGAAGAACCGAGCATCTCCTTGCCCTCAAAGCCCTTAGCCTCAGCGTTTACAGGGGTGATCCTGTCACCGATATCAGGGTGGATCATGTGTATCTGCTTTTCATTGAACAAGGTGAACATGAGAGGGATCTTGTCCTCACCGTCGTCGAACCATACGAAGAAGGAATCATTGTATTCGGGGTTTCCGTCAGAGGAGGCAAACTCGAAGTTGAGTCCGTTGAAGTCCTCGTCCATTATGGTCACAAGTCCGTATGCGTCAGTGAACAGCTCAACAGGGGTACCTGTCTTATCAGCAAAACGATAACCGTTGATATCCTTGTCAAAGCTTATATTCAGTTCATCTGTCTGAGTGGTGAATGTAACGCTTCCGTCATTGTTGTGTGTGATATCTCTGATGGGTATCGCGGAAAGCAGATCCGTCTGCTCAGCGGGGCCAACGAACTCCACGATATCTGTGAACAATGAGGGGATACGTCTGAACAGCGCGTTATCCAGAACGATATTCGCGCCAACGAGCATTATAACGCCTGCTGTTGCAACGGATACTGTGATCTTCCAGCGGCGGATGAGAACTCTTGCAAACACGATAAGACCTACGACGGCTGCTGCCGCAATAGCGACCAGACCGCTTCGCGCGGTACTTGCGAACAGCATGAACAGCGACAAGGCAGCGAATGCGCCGAACATCAGCTTCTGCCATATCGTTCTGCCGTAAGCAGCGAGCACGGTAAACAGCGGTATTATCATGCCCATGAAGCTGCCGACATAGTTGTAGTGATAGAGCGCGCCATACATCTTGCCCTTTTCGGAGGCAACGTCGATCTTGAGGTCGAGCACATCGATATATCTGCTGTCGGTGATGATCGCGGAAAACCAGTCCTTGGCGAGAAGATTGTTGCCTGTATACTGGAATATACCGATGATAAAATTCACGCCTGTGCATATCATCAGAGCTATTACGACATATCTGAAATTCTGTGTTTTTCTGAATGCGTACATCGTAAACAGGAACATGACGAAGTAGCTTGCAACGGTAAAAAATCCCTCGGCACGTCCGTGCGCACCGTTTAACGCTATCTCCTTGTAGTCCGAGCCGAGCGTTGACATGAGCGACATCAGCACGAACACCACTGAGGATGCGGTGTATACTAGCATACGTTTTTCCGCGTGCCTGAACATAAACATACAGCACATCAGCGCTACTGCCAGCATTATGATAGCAAGTATACATATCGCGCCCGATTTACCGATGGTGTTTACGTCAGTGAGATATATCAGGTTTTCTTCATCGCTTATCGTACCGCCGAAAAGACGATAGGATTCAAGCAGCTTTGTTGCTGTCACGGTGGCTTTCATTATTATGGGGACTATCGCTAAAGCCACAACAGCAGGGAAGAATACTGCCAGTGCCAGAAAGTCCGTTTTTTCGTTTGTTTTGTTCATTGAATGATTCTCCGCTTTGTATTTCTTTTTTCTGATCTTTTCTTTATTGATAAATCCGCTTAATGCAGTGCGTATCAGTATCGAGATATCAAGAAAGACGCTCCAGTTTTCTATGTACTCGATATCGAATTCGATACGCCTTTTTATAGAGGTGTCGCCGCGGTAGCCGTTTATTTGTGCAAGACCGGTCATACCCGGCTTTACCTGATGCTTGAGCATATACATCGGTATGCTCTGCTTGAAGTTGTTGACATGGAATGGTATCTCGGGGCGTGGTCCGACAAGGCTCATATTGCCCTTTAAAACATTGAACAGCTGTGGCAGCTCGTCTATTGAAAACTTTCGTATGAACGAGCCGAAGCGCGTTTTTCTCGGATCGTTATCTGTGCTCCATGCAGTGTCTGACTCGATGTTGTCCTTCATGGATTTCAGCTTGTACATGGTGAAGATCTTTTTGTTCAGACCGACGCGCTGCTGCTTGAACACGACCTTGCCGCCTATCGTCAGCTTTATTATCACGGCGGATACCAGCATCACAGGTATTGCAAACACCAGCATCACCAGTGAGCCGACGATATCCATCGTCCTTTTCATGAATGCGTTTCCGACGTTATCCAGCGGTATGCGGCGGATATTCATTACGGGGATATCGCCCACAAGATCGATTGCAGGCGTAGCCGACATATACTTGTAGATAGCGGGGATGACTGATATCTTCGTGCCTGTCTGCTCGCACGCTTCTACAGCATTGTCGAGATGACTTATATCGTCCGAATCAAGTGCGCAGACTACTTCGCTGTAGCTGTGCTTGTCCAGCACGTTGTAGATATCCTCATAGCCGCCGAGCCTTTTGGCGTCAAGTGTATCTTCAGCAGAGATATAGCCTGCACATTCAAAGCCCATCTGTGTTTCGCGCCGTATCGTCCTGAGGTAGTGTGCAGCGGTCTCGCCGCCGCCGATGATAAGAACGTGCTTTTTGTTATAGCCGCTTTTTCTGAAGTGTTTTAGGGACTGCCGCAGAACGATGCGCTTTACCGCTATCATTGCCAGATTCAAAAACAGGAATATCGCAAGCGCCCATCTGGAGAAGTTGATTATCTTTGCAACATACAGTATAGCGACCAGTATCGCGCCGTCTATCAGGAAAGCCTGAAACAGCTTGCTTAGCTCCTTGCCGAGCGTGCTTGTGCGGAACGAATCGTAAAGCCCAAGACAGCCGTAGGTCAGCAGCTGCACAGGTATGAATATCAACAGCAGCTTTAAGTAATCCGCCAGCGGATAGTTCTTTTCAAACACCAGCAGATAAAACACGAACAGATAGGATGCAATGAGAGCAAGAAAAGAGATCGCAACATCGCTGAGTACATTCAGCCTGTTGAACAGCTTCTGATTTTCTTTAACCATAGATTATCCTTTCGGTTGAATAATATGTGCTAAAAAAGATATTTACTTGATATGATTCGCAGAATATGCACACGCATATTTCTACATCATAGATTATATCATATTTTTCGTCATAGTGCAACTTTATGCGCTACAAAAATAATGGAACGACAGCCTTGTTTTATGAACAATATGTCAACAATTTTTTCATGAAGATAAGGTCAAAGTTCGAAACTTGCAAATAAAATTATTAAAAATGCTTGACAAATTAATAATTTTGTGATACGATTATTAGCAGAGAGGAAGTGATGTATTGGATAAAAGCATATACAGTCTGGTGCTGTCGGACAAGGTCGTGGAGGCTGTTGATGATCTTGCGAATGCCGCAGGATTGAGCCGCTCGGCAATGATAAACCGTATACTTGCGGAGCGCGTAGCATACACCACTCCCGAGATGCGGCTGGGAGAGATATTTTCTGCCATGCAGCGCGCCATGAACGACGGCTTTTATTATCTCGAGCAGCCGTCGGCGGGTACTCTTTCCTGCAGAACTGCATTGAAATACCGCTACAAGCCTACTGTGCGATATTCCGTTGAGATTTTCTCGCGCGGCGGCAGAAAAGCAGGCGAGCTTCGTGTGTCGTTCCGCACGCAGAATGAGCAGCTTATCAGCGATCTGATGGGCTTTTTCCGCTGCTGGGCGGCGCTGGAGCAGAGATACATCGCCTCAAAGCTGTCGCAGGATATAATCTACACGATAGACAGCGGCAAATTCACCCGCACGCTGAATATGCCTGAGCGCGATATCGGTGACGAGCAGCTGGGACGTGCGGTGGCAGACTATATGGCGATGTTCGATGCGGCGATGAAGCAATATTTTTCCTATCTGCCCGACGCAGATACCGCAGCAAGGGCGGCAGAGCAGAGCTATGCAGCATCAGTAGTTAAACAGAAAGTTATCATATAAGGAGGACAAACGTTATGAATCCCAACAAGTTTACAAAAAATTCCATCGACGCGATCCAGACCGCGCAGGATCTGTCTGTAAGCTATCAGAACAACTGTGTTGAGCAGGAGCATCTGCTGTATGCGCTGCTTTCGCAGGAGAATGGTCTTGTGCCGCAGATACTCACCCGAATGAACATCGACGCGAAAGCTGTGGAGCAGGCGGCGCTGAAATTCGTTGAGGGTCTGTCGCGCGTTTCGGGCAGCGGCCGCGAGGTCGGCAAGATAGTGGTATCCTCCGACCTTGACAAGACCTTTATCGAGGCCGAAGCACAGGCAGAGCGCATGAAGGATGAATATGTCAGCGTTGAGCATCTGTTCATTGCGCTCGTTGAAAAAGCAGGCAGCGGTGTAAAGGGCATCTGCAAGAGCTTTGGCATAGAAAAGGATAAGCTGCTGAAAGCGCTGTCTGACATCCGCGGAAGCGCCAGAGTCACCTCGCAGAATCCCGAGGACACCTACGATGTGCTGAAAAAATACGGTCAGGATCTTGTGGAGCTTGCCCGACAGAACAAGCTTGACCCTGTTATCGGACGCGACAGCGAGATACGCAATGTCATCCGCATACTTTCGCGCAAGAGCAAGAACAACCCCTGCCTTATCGGTGAGCCCGGTGTCGGCAAGACTGCCATCGCGGAGGGTCTTGCACTTCGTATCGTGCGCGGTGACGTACCTGCAAACCTGAGAGATGTAAAGCTGTTCTCGCTGGATATGGGCAGCCTTATCGCAGGCGCGAAGTACCGCGGCGAGTTTGAGGAGCGTTTAAAGGCTGTGCTGCAGGAGATAAAGAAGAGCGAGGGCAGGATACTGCTGTTCATTGACGAGCTTCATCTCATCGTCGGCGCAGGTAAGACAGACGGCGCGATGGATGCAGGCAATATCTTAAAGCCCATGCTTGCGCGCGGCGAGCTGCACTGCATCGGTGCGACCACACTTGATGAGTACACCCAGTATATCGAAAAGGATCCTGCGCTTGAAAGACGTTTCCAGACCGTGCTGGTAGACGAGCCTACCGTAGAGGACGCTATCTCGATACTCCGTGGACTTAAGGAGCGCTATGAGGTATTCCACGGCGTCAAGATACATGACAGTGCGATAATCGCGGCTGCTACGCTCTCCAACCGCTACATCACCGACCGCTTCCTGCCCGACAAGGCGATAGACCTTATCGACGAGGCGTGCGCGATGATAAAGACAGAGATGGAAAGTATGCCGGCGGAGCTTGACGAGATACGCCGCAGCATCATGCAGCACGAGATAGAGGAGGCAGCACTCAAAAAGGAGACAGACAAGCTCTCACAGGAGCATCTTGCCGATATCCGCAGGGAGCTTGCCGAGATGCGCGAGAAGTTCACGGCGATGGAAGCAAAGTGGCTCAATGAAAAGAGCGCTATTACAAAGGTACAGGAGCTTCGCAAGGAGATAGAGCAGACCAACGCGGATATCGAAAAGGCGAAGCGTGAATATAACCTCAACAAGGCGGCTGAGCTGCAGTATGGCAGACTTCCCGAGCTGCAGAATGAGCTGAAAAAGGAAGAGGAGCTTGCAGAAGCGGCAAAGGCAGACTCGCTGCTGCGCGACAAGGTGAGCGAGGACGAGATAGCGCGCATCGTCGGCAGATGGACAGGAATTCCTGTCCAGAAGCTGGTAGAGGGCGAGCGCCGGAAGATACTCGCGCTGGGTGACACGCTGCACAAGCGCGTTATCGGTCAGAATGAGGCGGTAGACCGCGTTACGGAAGCCATCATGCGCTCTCGCGCAGGCATCAACGACCCCAACAAGCCGCTCGGCTCGTTCTTGTTCCTCGGCCCGACAGGTGTGGGTAAGACGGAGCTTGCAAAGGCGCTTGCCGAAGCGCTGTTTGACGACGAGCACAACATCGTGCGCCTTGACATGAGCGAATATATGGAGAAGCACTGTGTTTCCCGTCTTATCGGAGCGCCTCCAGGATATGTCGGCTATGAGGAGGGCGGTCAGCTGACCGAGGCAGTGCGCCGCAAGCCCTACTCCGTCGTGCTGTTTGACGAGGTGGAAAAGGCACATCCCGATGTGTTCAATGTGCTGCTGCAGGTGCTGGACGACGGTCATGTTACCGACAGTCAGGGCAGAGTGGTGGACTTCAAGAATACCATCATAATCCTCACATCCAACCTCGGCTCTCAGTTCATTCTTGAGGGCATCAACGAGAACGGCGATATATCCGACGAGGCAAGGGAGCAGGTGGACGCGCTGCTTAAGAGAAGCTTCCGTCCCGAGTTCCTCAACCGTCTGGATGAAACAGTATTCTACAAGCCTTTGACAAAGACCGAGATATTCGGCATCATCGACCTGCAGACGAAGTCGCTGAAAAAGCGCCTCAAGGAAAAGCAGCTTGATCTGGTGCTGAGCGACGAGGCAAAGACCTACATCGTCGAGGCAAGCTATGACCCGATCTACGGTGCACGTCCGCTCAAGAGATATATGCAGCGTCACCTTGAAACGCTCATTGCAAAGGAGATACTTGCAGACAAGGTGAAGCAGGGCGATACCATCACGATAGGCGTAAAGGAAAACGCATTGGCTGTCTGCTGATAAGTTATAATAAAAAATCAACGCCGCTTTTGACGTCATGCCAAAAGCGGCGTTGTTATATTGTGACTAAGATATAAAGCTCAGTTATTCAAATCTGAACCACTCGAAATCGAACTTCGTTCCCGGCAGGAATACAAAGCTGATGTCGTTGATGCCTGTCAGCTCAGGTATCTCGAAACGCTGCTCGCTGACCTCGTCGGAGTGCATGAATTCAAGCAGCACGCTGCTCTGCTCGCCGCCCTCGGGGGTGTAGCGCAGCTGCACCTGATTGGACGGATTTGCGGTGATACCGCGTATCGTTACGGCAGTTGCACCGCTCTCACCGAAGTCAAGTCCCTCGTAGTTGATGATAACGTTGTTGCCGATGCCGACTACGCTTCGCTCGGAGATAGTATATTCATCGCCGTAGATGCTGTCGCTTTCGGCGGTGTAGTTAGTATCGAATGCACGCGCTATCGGCATGAACTCAAAGCCGCCGAAGATCACGCGCGAGTCGATGACGATGCTGATAGTGTGCAGTCCTGTCATTCTTGGTATAGCGAACGACTGATCCGCAAAGCCGCACCAGTGGCCGTTGTTGCGGAAGTCCGCCTTTGCGATAAGCGCCGCGCCGTCCTCGTCGGGGATGCCGTCCCAGACCTCGGCGCACATATCGAAGCAGGTGCCGATATGCAGCAGCAGAGCCTCAGAGCCTGTCTTGCCGAAGTCGATGTTTTTGTAGGTCATGACCGTTCTGCTGTCAAAACTGCTGATAGCACCGTCCTCTATGATGCAGACGGTGGTGTTGCTGCTGTCAAGCTGGCTTGCGCTGATAAAGCTGTATGCATCCCTTGTGGCGGCGCCAAGACCAGTTACGGTGAACGGTACATCCGCACACACCTGAGGCTGCTTTGCGCCGTTGTTGAGGAATGCACGCGCAATGAACTCGCCGTCGCCAAGCGCTGTTACAACTGCCTTTTCGCCGTCCCATTCAACGGTCGCGTTGTTGACCTCTACGCCGTTGGAGCGCAGGCACTTCCATGTTATATCGGAGTAGGTGGAGTTTTCGGGGAGCAGCTTTACGCGTATCTCGGCAGATGTTCTGTCAGCGTTCAGCTCGCGCGTATCGCAGACGGTAACTATCTTTCTGACAGGAACTTCGTCGGTGTATTCGGTCTTTACGACAGGGTATGCGTTTTCCGTAACCACAGACACGCCGCTGATATCCTCGTCGTATGCATGGATGCTCGTTATGGTCAGCTCTGCCGACTCCAGCCCTTCGGAGGTCGCTTTTATCGTGATGTCGCCTGCATCAAGTGTAGACTGCACCATAGCCAGCAGCTTTCCGCTGAAAAGCCTGCGGTTGTCGCCCTTGTAGCTGTCGAAGTCAGTGCTGTCGCCGTTGTCAAGTCCCACAAGTCTGCCTGCACCGCTTACTTCTACCTTGATGCGGTTTCTCGCGTTGCCTACGGGTATGCCGTCCTTGTCGGCAACCGATATCTCAACGAAACAGATATCAGTGCCATTCGCCATGCAGCCGTCGCTATCCTCTTTCAGCACTATCTTTGCAGGGTCGCCGTTGGTGCGGAGAGCATCCTCGGAAACTACAGCGCCGCTCTCGTCATAGCCCTTTGCGGTAAGCTCGCCTGCCTTGTATGCGACGCGGAATTCTGCGCGCATCTTCTTGTCGGCAGCAAGATCCATCTCGTGCTTGCCGAGGCTCTCGCCGTTGAGGAAAAGCTCCACGGTATGCGCGTTTGAATACACGATGACATCTATCATGTCGCCGTCGTTGAAGTCCCAGTAGGAGGGTACGATGTGGAGCGTAGGCTCGTCCGTCCATACGCTCTTGTAGAAATAGTATACATCCTTGGGGAAGCCTGCAGTGTCCACTATGCCGAAATAGCTGTTCTTTGTGGAATACGGCGTGGGCTCTCCGATGTAGTCAAAGCCTGTCCAGACAAACTGACCGCCGCAGAAATCACAGTCGCGGTCAAGCCGCCACGACTTCATTGCGGAAGCGCCCCAGCCGACAACACTGTTGTCAAGTGAGGAGCATTGCAGGTCGTCGTGCGTAAGCAGCGGAGTATCCGCGGGGAAGTGATAGATACCGCGCGAGCGCACAGCGGAGGCGGTTTCGCTGCCGTATATCATCCAGTCGGGGTACTTTGCGTGATGCTCGTTGTACAGGCGCTCGGTGTAGTTGTAGCCTGCAAGCTTCACGATATCCATGCTCTTCTGTGCGTTCTCGTTTATCATGAAGTTTGAGCCGATAGTCGCACGCGCATTGCGCTTGGGATCGTATTTCTGAACATAGTCGTACAGGCGCTGTGTTATCTCTATGCCATGGGGGTCGTTGGTGTCGCTTATCTCGTTGCCGATGCTCCACATTATGACAGAGGGATGATTGCGGTCGCGCTCTATCCAGCTGCGAACATCGCGCTCCGCATACTCAACGAAGAAGCGGTGGTTGTCGAACTCTGTCTTGGAGTTTTCCCACATATCAAAGCTTTCTGCAACCACCATCAGACCGAGGTCGTCGCACATCTCAACGAGCTGCTTTGCAGGCATATTATGCGAGGTGCGGATAGCGTTGCAGCCCATCTCTTTCATTGTCCTCAGCTGACGATACAGTGCAGTGCCGTTGACTGCCGCGCCAAGTGCGCCGAGGTCGTGGTGCATACAAACGCCGTGCATCTTAAGCTGTCTGCCGTTGAGCAGGAAGCCCTTTTCGGGGGAGAATTCCGTTGTGCGGTAGCCGAAGCTTTCGTATCTCACTTCGAGCAGGTCGTCGCCTTTGTACAGCTCCACAGCGAGAGTATATACTTCGGGGCTGTCGATATCCCAGAGCGTAGGTGCTGTTATATCAAAGCTGTTTTCAAATACCTCCGTGCCGCCGCTGAAAGCAGCGTTAAGCTCAAATGCGGCAATCTTGTCCATGTCGGGGTCAAGCACGCTCAGCACCATGCGGATGTCGTTTGCTTCGCCGCAGATGTCAGTGTCTATCTCGGTGCGCCAGCTGTCGTTATCGCCCTTTACGGAGTGGATGTATATGCCGTTGGTGCGGATGTAGGTGGCAGCACGGTATTTCAGCGTTACATCTCGGAAAATACCTGCGCCTGAGTACCAGCGTGAGTTTGGTGCTTCATGCTTTACACGCACGAGTATATTGTTTTCGCCCTCGTGCAGAAGCTCGGTTATGTCGTATTCAAAGGCGGAATAGCCGTATGTCCATGTGCCTGCTTCCTTGCCGTTTACGAATACAGTTGAGTTCATGTAAACTCCGTCGAAGTTCAGTAATACTCTGCCGGAAAGCTGCTCGGCTGTGACGGAAAGACCGCGCTTGTACCAGCCCTCGCCGGTCTTGTAGAGGTTTGCGGTATCGCCTATCAGCCAGTCGTGCGGAAGCTCCACGTTGTACTATTTCTTTTCGGTGAGCGCGGAAAGCTCCGTGCCGATATTGCACAGGCAGAATTGCCAGTTGTCGTTAAAAAGTAAGTCTTTGGATATCATAAATGTTCTCCTTGGTCAAGCAGGCTGTTAAGTACAGCCATATAGGTGGATTCTGTCTGTTCAAACGGCACAAAGCCGAAATCGGGCGCGGAGATTATTTCAGGCGGCGTTTCATAGAGCGCCAGTCCGCCGAGTGCGAGGAATTCGTGATACAGCATCGCGTCGTCTATAGCGGCGACGGCGCTTATTACTTCACTGTTTTCAGGGTCAAGCCCGAAGCGGCGGTATATCACATCCTGCAGGCGCTTTTCTATCGTTTTGTATTCCGACAGCTGCCGTTTTACGGGACGGGTTATATCTGAGATGAAAGCCTCGCTTGCATCGTGCAGCAGGCAGGCTAATCTTATCTCGCGCGAGTGACCGCGCTGCCGCGCTTCTTCCTCACAGGCGAGGCAGTGCTGCGCCACTGAGTAGAAGCTTTTGAAATGCCCGTTGGCGCGGCACATATATGAAAGTGCGTGCGCGATATCTCTCGGGTCGATGTCCTTTTCACATGGCGACAGCGGCGAGAAGCTCACGCCGCTGTAGGTATAGATATGGGTCTGTGGGATCATTTTTCCTCCGTCAGCCTGGTATTACAACAAGCTGGTCATCTATCATTGCCACCTTGGACTTGCCGTACATCTGCGTTACGTCAAGCGTCAGGAAGTTGATGCAGAAGCGCGTGCCGGGGAACAATCTGGAGCATCTCGCGGAGAGATTATCCTTGTTCTTGATGTCCTCCTCAAGCTGTGCTATCAGGATGTTGAGTTCTTTTTTCTTCAGTGTGCAGAAAAGCTTGTTCTGTGTTTCGAGCTTCATCACGCGCTGCTGCTCGTCCGAAAGCACACCGCCCTGCTGCGCCTTTTTGTCCTTGAGATAGGTGAGGTTGCGCATGGAATTCTGGAGATGCTCTTCATACTGCTCAAGCTCGCTCTCTGCCTTGCGTTTTCTTGCAAAGGTAACGGAGCAGTCGCCGATGCTGATGATAGTCTGCGTGTATTTTTCAGAGCCGATCGTGTTTGCGGACACATCTCTCATTGCGGTTATGTTTCCGCCGACGATGGTGCCGTTTTTGCCCGTCGCATTAAGCTCACCGTAGCAGAATACCTCGCAGAATGCAAACTCCTTGGACTCGACATTGCCCTTTGCCTTTATCTTGCTGCTCTGGCAGAAGCCTGCAGTGACATTGCCCTCACACTCGACGGTAGAGCCGATAAGACCTCCGCCGACTACGACGTTTCCGCCTGCAGTCAGGGTGGATGAGAATACGCTGCCCTCTATCTTTATGCTCTTGGCAGTCTTTATGGAGAAGCCCTCCATAACGTTGCCCTTTACCACTACGTCACCGAAAAAGTCGATGTTGCCGACGGATATATCAAGGTCGCTGCGGATGGTAACGGTATCCTCGACATTGAAGCAGCCGACGCCGTACATGATGTGACCGTCGCACGCTGCGATGATATATCGTCCGTCAGCGGATATTACAGAGTTTTTGCCTATGGTGGGCTTTGCGGGCTTTCCGGGCTGCGGGGGAATAGGCTCGCCGAAGATGTTAAGACCCTCCTCGCCCTCGGTCGGGGGGACTATCTCAGCGATGACTTCGCCCTTGCGTATCTTTACTATCGTGTCAAGCTCACGGAAATTGACCGCGCCCGACTCATCGGCCTTTGGCTGGATGACGCGCTTCTTTTCAAACTTGAAGTCTACATAGCCGTTTGTGCCGTGCTGTGCAGGGATAGCTCTTGCTACGCACACAGGGGTCTCGTATACGCTGTTGTCCAGCATATCGCGTATCTCAAATTCGTCGATGCACGCAACTATACCCTTTGCTGCAAGCTCGCCCGCGATAAATTCCATACTTGTAGGTCTGCCGCCGTTTCTCGGAGGATACAGGATGAGATTGGCAAGCATACCTGAGCTGTCATACGTTATGTCAACGCGTCCGTCCACTACGGGAGGAAGCTCCATTTTGGGTCCTGTAGTGGCTCGTGAGCCACCGGACAGCATATTGTTTACGCTCTCGTCAAACATACGATTTCTCCATTGTCTTATTGTTCATTTGTAGTATTGTGTCAAGTGCGCAGTATTATCTGCGGAACATCAAGCAGGCTGTCTGCTTTTGCGAATATCAGACCGTTCAGCTCATCGTCGGGCTGCGTGAGGTCAGGCACCATAACGGTGATGCATCCTGCAGACGCGGCAGAGCGCACTCCGTTTGGGGAGTCCTCCAGCGCCATGCACTGCTCGGGCGGTAGTCCCAGCTGCTGTGCTGCGTAGAGGTAGATGTCGGGCTTTGGCTTTCCGCTTTCCACCATGGTCGCACAGATGACCTTTTCGAAATACTCGAATATACCGACTTTTGTGAGGTAGTCTTTGGCGCGCTCATAGTCGGTCGCGGTGGCTACTGCGGCAGGGATGCCGTTTTCTTTCAGAAATTGCAGCAGCTCTCGGATGCCCTTTTTTGTTTCAAGTCCGTCCTTTGCCAGCGCCTCAGTCATAAGCTCCATGCGGCGCGTGCGGATGCTGACATAGTCGAAGTCCTCGCCGAAGATGCCCTGAAGATACGGGATGGCGAATTTTCGCGCAAGACTGCGGATGTTGAGGGCGTGTTCCCTCTGCATAGGGAAGCCTGCCTCGTTGGCTGCCTGACACCAGTATTTCACAAGAAGCTTTTCCGTGTCGAGAATAAGCCCATCCATATCAAAAATTACCGCTCTGACCATAAAACTGACCTTTAACAAAAATTTAACTATTTTGCACAAATATTTCAAACAAGTGCCAAACTAATTATCCTAATTATACCACATATTGTGCGCGGTTGTCAATATCTAAGTCGTTATGTTGTGCCAAAAACCTGCACAAAAATTTCACTGTTCTATTAATTAAAATGTAGAGGACAAAAGCTGTCATACTGCTATTAAATAGGTTGCATCTTTCAGAAAAATGTGCTAAAATAATAAATGCTGTTTTTAAGCGGCGGATAGTCAATATGCAGATGTCTGTTGACAGTATTACATTATATTCAGGAAGGTAAAAAATGAAACTAGTTATTGCAGAGAAGCCGTCCGTCGGCAATTCCATCGCCAAGGTC
The DNA here is from genome assembly GCA_015067375.1 of Oscillospiraceae bacterium. Classification (GTDB taxonomy): domain Bacteria; phylum Bacillota; class Clostridia; order Oscillospirales; family Ruminococcaceae; genus CAG-115. The sequence continues at coordinate 23,252 of SVMQ01000002.1, forward strand.
ATCGGTGCGAACAAGCGCCGTGCCGAGGGCTATACCGAGGGAGGAAATTATATAGTATCGTGGTGCTACGGCCATCTTGTGTCGCTGTCC
>SVMQ01000221.1 GCA_015067375.1 Oscillospiraceae bacterium
ACACGTCCCGATGAGGCTCACCGCAAACAGCTTCATGACGCGATACTTGCGACAGATGGCGTGTACAATACTGGTATCATCATCTCTCCTGCAACAGGCGAGCAGATAATCTCCATGTACAAGGCCGTGCGCGAGGATGATGGAACAGCCATCGGACTCGGCGGTATCGGAATCTTCACAAGGGGACTTGTTGACAAGCTCAACGAGCTTCCTCTGGATGGACTGGAAAGCGCTGAATACTACCTTGTAAATGTCGCAACAGGCGAATACATATTCCATCCCAACAGCGAGATGATAACCACCGTTGTACAGGATGGCTTCGTTGCTGATATCATATCTCAGATAAAAGAGAGCGACGGCAACGTATGCAGCTATGTCAACTACAAGGATGAAAACGGCAAGAAGTGTATTGCTGCTTTCAGAAGCATCGACGAGCATGGCTGGGCGTTCATTATTTCCGATGAGGAAACAGAGATACTTGAGTCCGCGACTTCGCTCAGGGTAAACCTTGCACTGCTTTTCCTTGTCAGCGCTATCCTGCTTACTCTGATAGTATATTTTATCATCAGTAAGCTTGTAAGCCCGCTGAAGTCTGTTGAAAGTGCAGTAATAGACCTTTCTGAAATCAAGCTTGACTCTGCACAGAAGGTTGAAAAGTTCATAACCAGAAATGACGAGATAGGCAGTATCGCAAAGGCGGTAGAAATGCTCTGTGTTTCGCTCAACAATGCGACGGATGATATCGGCCGCGTTCTGGGAGAGATGGCAGCGGAGAATTTTGCTGTGGATGTAACGCTTAACAAGGAATACTACAAGGGCGATTTCGCTGTGTTGTCCGATAATCTGGTTGCAATTAAGAGCCAGCTTACTACTGTACTCACTGATATCTATGCGGTTGCAGATCAGGTGAATTCAGGCTCTACACAGGTCGCACAAAGCTCTCAGTCGCTGTCAGAGGGCGCTATGGAGCAGACTGTTTCCATAGACGAGCTTGCAAACAGCCTTCGTGATATTGAAGAGCATCTTAAGAGAAATTCCGACAGCTGCTCTGAAACTAACGAGCTTATGAACAAGACCTCCGATTATGTTGTAGAGGTAAATGAAAAGATGACGCGCCTGACTGATGCTATGAATGATATCAATGACGCATCGGGCAAGATCAGCAATATCATCAAGACTATCGAGGACATCGCATTCCAGACAAATATCCTTTCGCTCAATGCGGCTATTGAGGCGGCAAGAGCGGGCGAAGCAGGCAAGGGTTTTGCGGTAGTTGCTGACGAAGTAAGAACGCTTGCTGCCAAGTCCGCGGAGGCGGTAGGCGATACTACACGTCTTATCCAAAGCTCGATCGAGGCGGTAAATAATGGTGCTGATATAACCCGTCAGACAGCAGAAGCGATGGCAACGCTGGATGAATACACACATTCCGCACAGAAGCTGGTTGAGGATATCACTCAGTCGGGTCACGAGCAGGCTGGAATGGTCGTTAAGATCAACGAGGATATCTATCGTATCTCGGGCGTCGTACAGTCGAATTCCGCAACTGCCGAGGAGAGCGCAGCCGCTTCCGAGGAGCTTTCGGGACAGGCTGAGAAGCTTAAAGAGCTTATCGGTAAGTTTGAGCTTTGATGCTGATATGTTGAAATAATATGCCCCTGCCGTTTCGTGGAGATGGCAGGGGTATTTTTGTTGGTTGACAGAGTTGTGTTTTTGTGATACTATAAATTCAGACGCTCGGACAATTTGTCGGGTCTCGACTTTTGTTTCTGAGGAATACTGTATGATCCAGATCTGGAGGGTGCTATGAAAATTATACTTGTCCGCCACGGACATCCTGATTACGAAAACGACTGTCTGACAGCGCTTGGTCATGAACAGGCAGAAAAGGCGGCACTTCGTTTGAAAGATGAGGGCATACAGCAGATATTCTCCTCTCCGTTTGGCAGGGCGCAGCAGACTGCTTTACATACTGCAGAGCGCCTTTCGCTGAGCGTTAACATCGTGGAGTTTATGCGAGAGATAAAGTGGGGAAGCTCTGATGGTAACGCTGTTTATGCAGACGGGCATCCATGGGATACATCGCTGTATGCGGTCGCACAAGGCTTCTCGCTTATGGATGAGAGCTGGACTGAGCAGCCGCCGTTTTGCAACAATATGGTTTTTGCCGAGATAGATCGCGTAGCAATGCAGTCTGACGAGTGGATGCTCTCCCTTGGTTACAAGCGTGAGGGGGCGAATTATCGTGTTATTGGTGATGATACCAACAGGACAATCGCGCTTTTCAGTCACGGTGGATCTTCCTCGGCGCTTTTGTCGCATCTGCTCAACCTGCCGTTTTTCTATCTCTGCAGGGCGATATGTCCTGATTTCACGGCGATAACGGTGCTTAGTCTGTCTGACGTAAAAGGCTCGCTTACCGCGCCTATGATAGAGCTTGCAAACGATTCAAGGCACATCAGGAGCGATGGTGTCTCGTATGCTATGTGAGCATGATCTGAATAAAAGGCTGTTTATAATGTAATAAAAGAAAACGCACTGTTATCTGAAAGATGGATAACGGTGCGTTTTGCGTTAAAACAAAAGTATACACTATGTCTTGCTCTTGCCCCCGAAGATGCAGGCCGTGGCAGGGCAAGTTCATCAGCAGGAGCGGCCGCACCACCGAGATAACCGACCTCAACGGACGGAAATACAAGGTCTATCCGCTGTCGCAGACATCCTACGGCGAGCCTGACGGACTTTTTGGTATCAATTGTGGACATCGCCCAAGGGGAGTTTCCGACGGGCTGTTCACAAAGACCTCAAAGACGTCCGAGGAGTACGGCGCGGATGACGAGGAGCTGTATTACAAGGTCTGCAAGCAGCGTGAATTAGAGCGCAAGGTGCGTAAATCCAAGACTGAGGCGGATATGCTCGACGCCGCAGGAGATTCCGAGGGCGCAAGGACGGTACGGCAGAAAGCCAACCAGTACAACAAGGAGCTGAAAGGCTACTGTCAGCAGAATGGGCTTAAGTATCGGTCGGATAGGGTTAAGACTTATGGGGCGATAGAGCCGAAGAAAACACTTGACAAATCCGATGGAAGTGGTATAATAAAAGTGGATAGAGTATTCCGTAAAATGGGCAATACAGGTGCATTCTCTGTTTTGCCAGAAAAAATGAGCAAAAAGCATATCAGAGATATAGCTGATAAATTCGGATTTGATATCAGTGGTTTAACACTGAATATTGACATGAATGAAGAGCTTTTGCGAATGCCGTTTGCTGGCGAGGCTGTACCAGAGCATATCGGAACAATCACCTTTTTCCCCAACGCTTTCAGAAGCGAGGAAGAACTTATCCGTACAATGTATCATGAGAGCATTCATGTGGAGCAGTTCAAGGAATACGGAGTGGAATATGTTCAAAACCACCTTGAAGAATTCGAAAAACTCGCCTATGAAGCGGAAAATGCTTTTATTGAATGCTTAAAGAAAGAAGGTAAATTATGAGCTGGATCAACAATTATATTGCATTCAAAAAGAATAAATCCAGTGGAAAGTGTCCCAAATGTGGCAGTGATAAAGTTCGTGTAAAAGAAATTTCCTGCGGCAGAAATTCAGTTTCTTTCTTCTGCGACGGTTGCGGAGATTTCAGACATTTTGATGAATGTTTAACCAAAGACGATAACCGCCCCTGAAAAGGCGGTTTTTCTATGCCTGAAAGGAGCAAAAAATGGCTGTAACAATAGAAAAGCGCGATTTCCCGAAAATCAAGCTGACAAAGGACGGCAAGGTGCTTTATAACGGCATTGACCTGTCGGAACATTGCTCGGGTATCAATGCGGATATCCGACCACATGGTACGGAGGTAACGCTGACATTCAGCGATGTTATTTTTGAAGCTGAAAGCAATGAATAAACTTACAATCGAATAATCAAGCACTCCTCAGGGGTGCTTTTTTATTGTCTTGCAGACGACACTCGTC
>SVMQ01000222.1 GCA_015067375.1 Oscillospiraceae bacterium
AGAGTGGTGCGCTCCGAGGGCGGCTACATCTGGGCTTGCAAGAACTACGACGGCGACGTTATGTCCGACATGGTGGCTACTGCATTCGGCTCGCTCGGCATGATGACCTCCGTTCTGGTATCTCCCGACGGCGTTTACGAGTACGAGGCTGCTCACGGCACTGTTACACGTCACTACTACAAGCACCTCAAGGGCGAGGAGACCTCCACGAACTCCGTTGCCACCATCTTCGCATGGACAGGCGCGCTCAAGAAGAGAGGCGAGCTTGACGGCATCGCAGAGCTTTCCGCGTTCGCTGAGAAGCTTGAAAAGGCTACCGTTCAGACCATCGAGGACGGCGTGATGACAGGCGACCTTTATGTTCTCTCCACACTTGAGAACAAGCGCAAGGTAAACACACAGGATTTCCTTATTGAGATAAACAACAGACTTCAGGCTATGATCTGATGTCCGGTTACTAGGAAGTGGTAAAAATGCAGAAAAACAACATATCCAACTCTGTTATACGCAGACTGCCCAGATACTACCGTTTCCTCGGGGAGCTGCTAAGACAGGGCACGACAAAGATATCTTCGCGTGAGCTGTCCGAGAAGATGCGCCTGACCGCCTCGCAGATAAGGCAGGATCTCAACTGCTTCGGCGGCTTCGGTCAGCAGGGCTACGGCTACAACGTGGCTGAGCTTCGCATGGAGATCGCGCACATCCTCGGTCTTGACATCAATGAAAAGCTGATACTCATCGGCGCGGGCAATCTCGGTCACGCGCTGTCGATGCACATCGACTTTGCGAAGTACGGCTACGAGCTTGCAGGCATCTTCGACAGCAATCCCGACAAGGTAGGCACCGAGATAGCAGGCGTTAAGGTAAGCGGCACAGAGAGCCTTGAGGAATTCTGCAAGGCGAACAAGCCCAAGATGGCGATACTGTGTATTCCGCGAGCTGCTGCGAAGCACAACGTTGAGATGCTGATGTCGTATGGCATCAACGCATTCTGGAACTTCTCGCACTACGACATACTGTTTGATTTCCCCGATGCGGTGGTGGAGAACGTGCATCTTGCAGACAGCCTGATGACCCTCTCCTACGCTGCAAAGGCGCGCGAGGAAGAAGAATAAGCAGAAAGCTGCCCAAAAAGGGCAGCTCAGGCTGTCGATAAACCAGCATCTGCTGCGTCAAGCGTACCAACGGCAGGCACAAAGCCTAGCCGTTATACGCTTTCCTTGCATCTGCAGGCTTCTCAACAGCCTGATAGCGGTTTTTTCGATAAGCCAAGCTGCCCCAAAAGGGCAGCTTTTTTGTTGTGTAACGGCATAGGAATGCGGCGTGTGGTGAATAGGGATGTTAGGACACGGCGAGCCGTGTCCCTACGGTATGCGTTGCAATGCGCCGTGTAGGGGCATGGCGCGTGTTATGGTTGTGCGCCGATGCGAAACGTTGTGTGGTGCGGACACGATGTCGTTATTTTGCAAGGTGGCGCGTGATGAACGGGGATGGACAGACGCGGAATGAATGGGGGATGTTCGGACACGTTGAAATGCGCCGTGTAGGGGCGTGGGGCGTGTTATGATGGTGCGCCCGCCCCAACAAAAACAGCTCCCTTTGGTGGGAGCTGTATCTTTTATCGGTCAGTAAGCGCGTCCAGCATCTCGGGACGGCAGTATGTTCCAAGCTGCTCGCTGTCGCACAGCACGCTGATTACGTCGCCGTGGTCGAGTACGGTGTAGCGTATCTTACCGTCGGGCGAGGGGTATTCGGTGGTGGTCAGCGCCTCGGGCAGGATGAATTCCGTAAGGATATCGGGCGGCACGAGCACGAACTTCGTATCGCCTATAATGCAGCTCTGCCTGTCCTCGTCCATTTCGAGCGTGACGACGAGGTGGGTGTGGGACGTGGAAGCGTCAGCGAAGCTTTCCTCGCATGAGGGCGCTTCTGAGAAGCAGTCCTCGTCGGCTGCTTCTGCTTCGAGATCGTCCTCGTAGGGCGCGTCTGCAGGGAAGTACTCCTCGGCTTCACCCATGGCGCTGTCAAAGATGCTGTCGGTGATGCTGTCGGTGATGTAGTCCGCGAAGCTGTCATTTTTCGGCTCATAGGTAATCGCCGCGGTGGTGGTCTGTATCACGATGGCATTTTCCGAAGCAGCGCCGTCGGCACAGTCTGCGGCATTCTGCGCGGCGCTGAGTTCTCCTGCGCCTGCGGTCTTGTCGTAGTCAGCGACAGCATACACTGCGGCTTCGCTGTGTACGTCGTCACTTGCCATCTCGTTCTTTGCTTTCATCGAGGGCAGGATGTTCGCGGCAGCCACTGCGATAACGGCACACGCGGCAAGCGCGCTTCCTGCATAGGCGAGCTTTTTAAAGGGGAACGCTTTCTTTTCGGGCAGCGCCGCCTTTGCGAGTATATTGCGCTTCATGCGCTCCATAGCCTCAGCGGAGGGGTTCATGATCTCTGCGCTTTTTTTGTATTCCTGTCTGAGATCCATCAGAGATCTACCTCCTTCAGTAGCGGTTTCAGCATATCGCGTGCGCGGCTGAGCTGGGATTTTACGGTGGTCTCGCGGATGCCTGTTGCGGCGCTTATCTGCGCGACAGACATATCCTCGTAGTAGAACAGGTGTATCACGGTGCGGTACTTTTCGGGGAGCTGCATAACCGCCTGCAGCACGGAATTCCTGCGCTCGATAGCGTCAAGGTTACTGTCGCTGCTGAGTGCGTCCTCTGCCATGTTCTCCAGTCCCTCGTCGGATGCGCGGTGTCTGAACCACGCGGAGGTCACCAGAGTCTTTGTGCAGTTTATCGCACAGCGGATGAGCCATGCCTTGCGGTGTTCCTCGTCGTTATAGGTGAGGTCGGCGCGGTAGTATTTCAGGAACACGTCCTGTGTGATATCCTCCGCGTCGTGTGCGCTGCCAAGGCGCGAGAAAGCTATCCTATACACCATCGGCATATAGAACTCCATTACCTGTTCAAAGCTTTCGCCTGCTTTGAGCGACATTGTGTCCATAGCTTATTCTCCGTCCGAATTCATAAGTAAAACTGCGTATATTACAAAAAGGTTGCAAAACGGTTACAAATTTGTTACAAAATAATTTCGTTCATAGTGCGTCGCGCTCTTCTCGATATTGACATACAGCTCGGAGAGGTAAAACACCTCATCCGAGGCGCTGCGCGCCCCACCTTCTCCTCAGGGAGAAGGCTCAATGACCGCAAAACGCATATTTTATTATCAGTAATTCATATCTCCGCGTGCGCGTGGCGCGTCACATGACAGCCGATGTTTACCGCAACAGGCAGACCTGCGATGTGCGTCGCGCTCTTCTCGATATTTACATACAGCGCTGTAACAGTGCCGCCGAAGCCCTGTGAGCCTATGCCGAGCTTGTTTATCTCGGTGAGCATCTCCTGCTCCATTGCGGCATAGTCGGGGTCGGGATTGCGAAGCGCGAGGTCGCGGCACAGCGCCTTTTTTGCAAGATATGCGCTGTATTCGAAGTCGCCGCCGATGCCTACTCCCACGACGATAGGGGGACAGGGATTGCTTCCTGCCACAGATACAGTATCTGCCACAAAGCGGATAATATCCTCTCTTGTCGCGGAGGGCGTGAACATCTTCAGGCGGCTCATATTCTCGCTTCCGAAGCCCTTTGGCGCTACCATAAGGCTTATCCTGTCGCCCTGCACTATCCTTGTGTGGATCACGGCAGGGGTATTGTTGTTGGTATTCCTGCGGTCAAGCAGGGGGTCGCCCACGATGGACAGGCGAAGTCTGCCTTTTATGTAGCCGTCTGCAACGCCTGCGTTTACGGCATCCTCAAAAGCGCCGCCGACGATATGCACATCCTGACCGACCTCCGCGAATATCACAGCCATGCCCGTGTCCTGACAGATAGGCACGCCAAGCTCGTCCGCACAGTCGATGTTGTCCACGATGTCGCCAAGCACGCTCTTTCCGAGGGGG
>SVMQ01000003.1 GCA_015067375.1 Oscillospiraceae bacterium
ATAGGACCATCAGTACCAGCAACAACGAGGATAGCGCCGTCCATCTGAGCAGCACCTGTGATCATGTTCTTGATGTAGTCAGCATGGCCGGGGCAGTCAACGTGAGCATAGTGACGTGCGTCAGTCTCGTACTCAACGTGAGCAGTATTGATTGTGATACCACGCTCTCTCTCCTCGGGAGCCTTATCGATCATGTCATAAGCCTCGAACTTTGCCTTACCGAGCATAGCGAGGTACTTTGTGATAGCAGCTGTTGTTGTAGTCTTGCCGTGGTCAACGTGGCCAATAGTACCGATGTTAACGTGGGGCTTCGTGGAATTATACTTTTCCTTTGCCATTGGTTTATCCTCCTTAAAGGTGTAATTTCAGCTTCCCCCGAAATCGGGGGATAGCCATAGTTTAGTGATTATATTGTATCATTATTCCGCGAAAAAATCAAGTGCTTTTCGCAAAAATTATGATAAAGCTTACAGCAAACGAGATCAGTTATCCTGCTTGCGCTTGCTCATAATGCCCTCAGCGATGTTCTTGGGAACCTCGATGTAGTGGCTGGGCTGCATTACATAGTTGCCGCGGCCCTGTGTCTTGGAACGAAGATCGTTGGAGTAGCCGAACATCTCAGAAAGAGGAACGCCTGCGGTGATCTGAACAGTACCGTTTCTTGTTTCCTGATTCTGGATCTGACCACGACGAGAGTTGAGGTCGCCGATAACGTGACCTGTGTAATCGTCGGGAGTTACAACGTCTACTCTCATGATAGGCTCAAGAATTACGGACTTAGCCTTCTTCAGAGCCTCCTTGATAGCCATGGAGCCTGCGATCTGGAACGCCATTTCAGAGGAGTCAACCTCGTGGTAGGAGCCGTCGTACAGCTCAACCTTAACGTCAACAACAGGATAGCCTGCAAGAACACCTGCATTGAGTGCGCCCTGGATACCCTTGTCAACAGCGGGGATATACTCCTTGGGAATAGCACCGCCGACAACAGCGTTAACAAACTCGTAGCCCTTACCGGACTCATTAGGCTCAACACGGATCTTAACGTGACCGTACTGACCCTTACCACCGGACTGACGTGCATACTTCATATCAACGTCTGCATTGCCAACGATAGTTTCCTTATATGCAACCTGAGGAGCACCAACGTTTGCCTCTACCTTAAACTCACGAAGCAGACGGTCAACGATGATCTCAAGGTGAAGCTCACCCATACCGGAGATGATTGTCTGACCTGTTTCGGTGTTAGTGTAGGTTCTGAATGTGGGGTCTTCTTCAGCAAGCTTTGCAAGTGCAAGCGCCATCTTCTCCTGACCTGCCTTTGTCTTGGGCTCGATAGCGAGCGAGATAACAGGCTCGGGGAATTCCATGGACTCGAGAATTACAGGGTGTGCGGGGTCGCACAGTGTATCACCTGTTGTGGTGTTCTTAAGACCTACAGCGGCAGCGATATCGCCACAGGGGCAAGCATCGATGTCCTGTCTGGAGTTAGCGTGCATCTGCAGAATACGACCCATACGCTCGTTCTTGTCCTTTGTTGCGTTGAGTACGGTAGCACCTGCGTCAACGTAACCGGAGTAAACTCTGAAGAAGCAGAGCTTACCAACGAAGGGGTCTGTAGCGATCTTAAATGCAAGAGCGGAGAAAGGCTCATCGTCGCCTGCTTTTCTCTCGCACTCCTCGCCTGTTTCGGGGTTTACGCCCTTGATAGCGGGGATATCCAGAGGAGAGGGCATGAAGTCAACAACTGCGTCAAGCAGCTTCTGAACGCCCTTGTTTCTATAAGAAGTACCGCAAACAACAGGAACGAACTTGTTGTCGATAGTACCCTTTCTGATTGCCTTCTTGATCTCCTCAACTGTGAAGTCCTCGCCTTCGGTCTCGAAGTAGCGCTCCATCAGCTCGTCATCAAGCTCAGCAACCTTCTCAAGCAGGTTCTTTCTGTATTCCTTAGCCTTTTCAAGCATATCAGCAGGGATATCCTCAACACGCATATCCTTGCCAAGGTCATCGTAGTATACATCGGCATTCATTTCAATAAGGTCGATAATGCCCTTGAAATCTGCCTCAGCGCCGATAGGGAGCTGGATCGGAACAGCGTTACACTTTAAACGATCTTCCATCATTCTTACTACGTTGTAGAAGTCTGCACCCATAATATCCATCTTATTTACATAAGCCATTCTGGGTACTTTGTAGTTATCTGCCTGGCGCCATACTGTTTCTGACTGAGGCTCAACGCCGCCCTTTGCGCAGAATACAGTAACGGAGCCGTCAAGAACTCTCAGAGAACGCTCAACCTCAACTGTGAAGTCAACGTGTCCGGGAGTATCTATAATATTGACTCTATGGTTCTTCCAGAAAGCTGTTGTAGCAGCAGATGTGATAGTGATACCTCTCTCCTGCTCCTGAGCCATCCAGTCCATTGTCGCGCCGCCATCATGAGTTTCACCCATCTTGTGGTTTACACCTGTGTAGAAAAGGATACGCTCAGTTGTGGTGGTCTTACCTGCGTCAATGTGCGCCATGATACCAATATTACGGGTCATTTCGAGAGTTACGTCTCTTTTCATAAGTTCCTCCGTAATTTCTGGATAGCGACCGCGGCTATGCCGCGATCATCTCCATCTGTTTCTGATTACCACTTGTAATGTGCGAAAGCCTTATTAGCTTCAGCCATCTTATGAGTATCGTCACGCTTCTTGCAGGAGCCGCCCTGACCGTTCAGCGCGTCAAGGATCTCATTTGCAAGTCTTTCCTTCATTGTCTTTTCGTTACGCTCACGGCTGTACTTGGTTATCCATCTCAGACCGAGTGTGCGTCTTCTCTCGGGGCGAACCTCCATAGGAACCTGGTAGGTTGCACCGCCGACACGGCGAGCCTTAACCTCGAGCTGGGGCATGATATTCTCCATTGCCTCCTCGAAAGCTTCCAGAGCATCCTTGCCTGTCTTTTCAGCAACGATCTCAAATGCGCCGTATACAATCTTCTGGGCTACGCCCTTCTTTCCGTCGAGCATGATGTTGTTGATAAGTCTTGTTACCAGCTCGGAACCGTACATAGGATCCGGCAGAACCTCACGCTTCGGAACATTACCTCTTCTTGGCACTTTACTTCCCTCCTTCATAAAAAATGAAAATCATAGGTACTCGAAAGCGTTAACTTTCGCCGTCCAAACAGAGGCAACATCTATACGAATAATGCCTTGCCTGACAGCATATCAGTTAATGATTACGCTTTCTTTCCAGCCTTCGGACGCTTAGCACCGTACTTGGAGCGTCCCTGCATTCTCTTGTCAACGCCCTGTGCATCGAGTGTACCACGGATGATGTGATAACGTACACCAGGCAGGTCCTTTACACGACCGCCTCTGATGAGTACAACAGAGTGTTCCTGCAGTTTGTGTCCGATACCGGGAATGTAAGCAGTAACTTCATAACCGTTGGAGAGTCTTACTCTGGCGATCTTTCTCATCGCGGAGTTAGGCTTCTTAGGTGTGCTTGTACGAACTGCTGTACAAACGCCTCTCTTCTGGGGAGAGGACTGGTCGATCTCCTGCTTACGCAGTGTGTTCATACCCTTCTGAAGTGCAGGAGACTTGGACTTCTTAACTGCAACTTCACGTCCCTTGCGGACAAGCTGATTAAAGGTTGGCATTATTTCACCTCCATTAAAATTTCACGTGTCTTAGTATAACCATTTTTCGCAGAATATTCCGTTTTGAAACGTCATACCGCATCAAAGAATTATACTCGCACGCAATTATATATTTTAAAGCAAAAAACGGTGTTTGTCAAGGTTTTTCTCAAAACTTTGTAGCAAACACCGTTTCAATTTTATATGCAGGTTTGGTTTTTGTGCATTTTACCGAAACCGCATCACATAACGCTTTAGCGCGTTATCATACAGCGTCGGAGTCTGTCTGCTCTGCATCTTCGGAAGCAACCTCGACCTCATCCTGTGCAGAAAGACCTGTACCTGCGGGAATGAGCTTACCGATGATAACATTTTCCTTAAGACCGAGCAGCGGATCCACCTTGCCGCGGATAGCAGCGTCAGTGAGTACTCTCGTCGTTTCCTGGAAGGACGCCGCAGACATGAAGCTATCTGTAGCAAGCGAAGCCTTAGTAATACCAAGGAGTACAGGCTCGCTCTCAGGCAGAGTGAGATTCTCGCCCTCATCGATGCGCTTCTGGATATCCTCGCAGATCTGAACGAACTCGTTCTTGCCAACGGTAGCACCGGGAAGCAGGAAGCTGTCGCCGGGCTCTGTGATACGGAGCTTTCTCATCATCTGGCGAACGATGACCTCGATATGCTTATCGTTGATATCAACACCCTGCAGACGGTATACCTTCTGTACCTCGGCGATGATGTAGTTCTGTACAGCCTGCTCGCCCTTAACGAGGAGTACGTCGTGCGGATTAATGGAGCCTTCTGTCAGCGGATCGCCTGCAACTACTGTATCTCCATCGTATACCTTGGGACGGTAGCCGAACGGAACAGCATAAGCCTCCTCAGTGCCGTCATCAGCTGTGATGATGGCGTGACGGGTCTTCTTGATCTCGTCAAAGCGAACCTTACCCGAGATCTTTGTGATGATAGCCGCATTCTTGGGACGACGGCTCTCAAACAGCTCCTCAACACGGGGCAGACCCTGTGTGATATCCTCTGCAGACGCGATACCGCCTGTATGGAACGTTCTCATTGTAAGCTGTGTACCGGGCTCACCGATGGACTGTGCCGCGATGATACCTACAGCCTCGCCTATGCCGATAAGCTGACCGTTTGCAAGCGATGCACCGTAGCAGCGTGCACACACACCGTTCTTCAGGCCACAGGTAAGCACGGAGCGCACCTTGATCTTCTGAACGCCTGCATTAACGATCTTAGCGGCATCAGCATCTGTGAGCAGTTTATCTCTGGAGATGACGGTATTGCCGTCAGCATCCTTGTAATCCTCAGAGAGGAAGCGTCCTACAAGACGCTCTGTGAGCTTTTCTACAAGCTCGTTGCCCTCACGGATCTCGTATACCTCGATACCGTCAGTTGTGCCGCAGTCATCCTCGCGGATGATAACTTCCTGCGAAACATCTACCAGACGTCTTGTAAGGTAACCCGAGTCAGCGGTACGAAGCGCGGTATCTGCCAGACCCTTACGCGCACCACGGGAGGAGATGAAGTACTCCAGTACGTTCAGACCCTCACGGTAGTTAGCCTTGATAGGCATCTCGATGGTAGCACCCGATGTGTTGGCGATAAGTCCACGCATACCTGCCAGCTGTCTGATCTGGTTGATAGAACCACGGGCACCCGAGTCTGCCATCATAAAGATGTTGTTGTACTGATCGAGGTTATCGGTCAGCGCACGACCTACATCGTCTGTTGCCTTGTTCCAGATGCTGATGAAGGAGGACTTTCTCTCATTGTTGGAGATAAAGCCGCGCGCAAACTGCTTGTTGATCTTCTGGATCTTTGCCTCAGCCTCAGCCATGATATCAGCCTTCTGGGGCGGGATCTCTGCATCGCAGACAGCCACTGTGATACCGGAACGTGTGGAGTACTTGTAGCCGAGAGCCTTTACCTTATCCAGTACCTGTGCAGTCGTAGCTGTGCCGTGGATCTTAAGGCAGCGGTCGATGATCTGACCGAGCTGCTTCTTGCCGACCTTGAAGCCGATCTCATAATCCAGCTGGTGCTGGGGATCGGTACGGTCAACATAACCGAGATCCTGAGGGATATGCTCGTTGAAGATAACGCGTCCGATAGTTGTGTCAACTATTCTGGAGAGCTTTGTATCGCCAAGATCCTTTGTTACGCGGATCTTGATCTTTGCATGGATGGAGATAACTCCGTCCTGATAAGCCATGAGAGCTTCGTTCGAATCGCGGAACACCTTGCCCTCGCCCTTCTCGCCATCCTTCTCGATGGTGAGGTAGTACGCGCCGAGTACCATATCCTGTGTAGGAACGGCAACAGGACGTCCGTCGGAGGGCTTCAGCAGGTTCTTGGCTGCCAGCATGAGGTTTCTTGCCTCATCCTGTGCCTCTGCTGACAGGGGAAGATGCACAGCCATCTGGTCGCCGTCGAAGTCAGCGTTGAACGCTGTACAGCAAAGGGGATGCAGCTTGATAGCGCGACCCTCTACCAGCACGGGAGAGAATGCCTGGATACCAAGTCTGTGCAGTGTAGGCGCACGGTTCAGCAGTACAGGGTGATCCTTGATAACTCTTTCAAGGGAGTCCCATACCTTATCGTCTGCACGCTCTACCATCTTCTTAGCCTGCTTGATGTTGGCAGCGGAATTGTTTATAACAAGGTCGTTCAGTACGAACGGCTTGAAAAGCTCGAGCGCCATCTCCTTAGGCAGACCGCACTGATCCATTCTGAGGTCGGGACCTACTACGATAACGGAACGTCCAGAGTAGTCAACACGCTTACCGAGCAGGTTCTGACGGAAACGTCCCTGCTTACCCTTAAGCATATCGGAAAGGGACTTGAGGGGTCTGTTGTTGGAGCCTGTATAAGCTCTGCCGTGTCTGCCGTTGTCGATAAGTGCGTCAACTGCCTCCTGAAGCATACGCTTCTCGTTTCTGATGATCAGTTCAGGAGAACGCATATCGATAAGCTTTTTAAGACGGCAGTTTCTGTTGATAACTCTGCGGTACAGATCGTTAAGGTCGGATGTGGCATATCTGCCGCCGTCCAGCTGTACCATAGGTCTGATATCCGGAGGGATAACAGGAACACAGTCCAGTATCATCCACTCGGGACGGTTGCCCGAAAGTCTGAAGGACTCGATAACATCAAGACGCTTGAGCAGCTTAACGCGCTTCTGACCCTGCTGAGTAGCAGCAAGCTCTTCCTTGAGCTCAGCGGAAAGCTTTTCAAGGTCGATCTCCTTGAGCAGCTCCTTGATAGCCTCTGCACCCATGGCAGCCTTGAAATCGCTGCCATACTTTGTGCGGAAGCCTGCGTATTCCTTCTCGTCGAGAAGCTGGTTCTTGGACAGCTCCTTTGTTTCTCCGGGATCTATAACGATATATTTCGTGAAGTACAGTACCTCTTCCAGTCTTTTGGGAGAGATGTCAAGCACCTGACCTATTCTGGAGGGAGTACCCTTGAAGTACCAGATGTGTGAAACAGGTGCAGCCAGCTCGATGTGACCCATACGCTCACGTCTTACCTTGCTGCGTGTTACCTCAACGCCGCACTTCTCACAGATCTTGCCCTTGTAGCGGATCCTCTTGTACTTGCCACAGTTACACTCCCAGTCCTTCTGCGGGCCGAAGATCTTCTCACAGTACAGACCTTCCTTCTCGGGCTTCTGTGTACGATAATTAATTGTTTCGGGGCGAAGAACTTCGCCGTAAGACCACTCTCTTATCTGGTCGGGAGAGGCAAGTCCGATCTTCATTGACTCAAAAACGTTAAAGCTCAATTTAATACCTCGCTTTTCTCCGAAGCCTGCTGCGCACATACGCAGCAATCTTCCTAAAATATCCGATTATTCAAGAACCACTCCGCGCAGGATATCTTATCCCGCGCAGTGCGCGCTGTAATCTTATTCGTCGTCCTCGCCGAAATCAGCGTCATCCTCGTAGAAGCCGCTGTCGTCATCGTCAGCGTCGAAATCATCCTCAGATGCTTCCTCTACGATCTCCTCGCCGTCCTGATCAACGATGCCGAAGCCTTCAAGCTCGTTCTCATTGGTCTGGTAATCCATCTCGAACGTTTCGGAGGGAGCATAGCCGCCCTCGTACTCATCCTCGAAGTCCTGCTTGAGGTCGATCTCCTCGTCGTTCTCGTCAAGGATCCTGATATCGAGACCCAGACCCTGAAGCTCGCTGATCATTACCTTGAAGGACTCAGGAACGCCGGGCTTCGGAACGGGTTCACCCTTAACGATAGCCTCGTAGGTCTTCTGACGTCCCATCAGGTCATCCGACTTGACAGTCAGGATCTCCTGCAGTGTATAAGCAGCGCCGTATGCCTCCAGAGCCCAAACCTCCATCTCACCGAAACGCTGACCGCCGAACTGAGCCTTACCGCCCAGAGGCTGCTGAGTAACGAGAGAGTAGGGGCCTGTAGAACGTGCATGGATCTTATCATCAACAAGGTGATGCAGCTTGAGGTAGTACATATAACCGACAGTAACGGGAGCGTCGAACTTCTCACCTGTTCTGCCGTCTGTAAGCAGCGTCTTGCAGTCGGATGTGAGGGGCAGCTTTGTAAAGTCAAGACCTGCGCTGTCCTCGCCGACAAGCTCGCTGCGCTTCTCGCGTGCGATGTCATAAAGCTCACGGATATCCTGCTCGTGCGCACCGTCGAATACGGGTGTGGATATCTTCCAGCCGAGCGCTCTTGCGATATAACCGAGATGCACCTCGAGGACCTGACCGATGTTCATACGGGAAGGTACGCCGAGGGGGTTAAGAACGATATCCAGAGGAGTACCGTCGGGCAGGAAGGGCATATCCTCCTGCTTGAGTATACGGGAAACGACACCCTTGTTACCATGACGACCCGCCATCTTGTCGCCGACAGAGATCTTACGCTTCTGTGCGATGTAGCAGCGGACAACCTCGTTTACACCTGGTGAAAGCTCGTCGCAGTTCTCGCGGTTGAATACCTTTACGTCAACTACGATACCACTCTCGCCGTGTGCCACTCTCAGGGAGTTGTCACGAACTTCTCTTGCCTTCTCACCGAAGATAGCACGAAGCAGTCTTTCCTCAGCGGTGAGGTCTGTTTCACCCTTGGGAGATACCTTACCGACAAGGATATCGCCCGAGTGTACCTCTGCACCGATGCGGATGATACCGCGCTCGTCGAGATCCTTGAGTGCGTCGTCGGAGAGATTCGGGATATCACGAGTGATCTCCTCAGGGCCAAGCTTTGTTTCGCGGCACTCAAGCTCATATTCTTCAATATGGATAGATGTGTAAACATCATTGTAAACAAGCTTCTCATTGATGAGAACGGCGTCCTCGTAGTTGTAGCCTTCCCATGTCATGAAGCCGATAAGCGCATTCTTACCCAGTGCGATCTCGCCGTTCTTTGTAGCGGGACCGTCTGCGATAACGTCGCCTGCGGATACACGCTCGCCCTTTTCAACGATAGGACGCTGGTTTACGCAGTTGCCCTGGTTGGAACGCTTGAACTTGATAAGTCTGTACGCGTGCTCAACGCCGAGGTCATTTGTAACAACGATCTTGTCAGCATCGACCTCTGTAACGACACCGTCCTCCTTGGAGCAGATAACTACGCCCGAGTCAACGGCAGCCTTGTACTCCATACCTGTACCGACGATGGGGTTGTCGGTAACCATCAGCGGAACAGCCTGACGCTGCATGTTCGCACCCATCAGAGCACGGTTCGCGTCATCGTTCTCAAGGAACGGGATCATAGCTGTAGCGACAGATACCACCATCTTAGGCGATACGTCCATGAAGTCTACCTTTTCGCGCTCTATCTCAAGGATAGCGTCACGGCAGCGTGCGTTTACGCGAGGACGTGCGAAGCAGCCGTTCTCATCCAGCGGCTCGTTTGCCTGTGCCACAACGTACTTATCCTCTTCGTCTGCTGTCATATAAACAACATCGTCAAGCACCTTGCCTGTTTCCTTATCAACGCGGCGGTAGGGAGCCTCGATAAAGCCGTATACGTTGATCCTTGCGAATGTAGCAAGATAGGAGATCAGACCGATGTTAGGACCTTCAGGGGTCTCGATGGGACACATTCTTCCGTAGTGGGAGTAGTGTACGTCACGAACCTCGAATCCCGCTCTGTCTCTGGACAGACCGCCGGGACCGAGAGATGAAAGTCTTCTCTTGTGAGTAAGCTCTGCGAGGGGGTTGTTCTGATCCATGAACTGGGAAAGCGGCGAAGAGCCGAAGAACTCTCTCATTGCGGAGATGACCTGACGTGCATTGATGAGCGAGGAGGGAGATACCTTCTCCTGATCCTGTGCCTGCAGCGCCATTCTCTCACGGATAGTACGCTCCATGCGGGAGAAACCGATCCTGAACTGATTCTGGAGCAGCTCGCCTACGCAGCGGATACGTCTGTTACCGAGATGGTCGATATCGTCGATATCGCCGATGTTCTCGCAAAGATTTATAAAGTAGCTTACTGTAGCATAGATATCATCAAGAGTGATGTGCTTGGGGATAAGCTCCTCAGCGCGTGCCTTGAGCAGCTCAGCAAGCTTATCATTGTCGCCTGCAGCCTCTTCAAGGATCTCAGCGAGTACAGCAAATCTTACCTGCTCGTTGATGCCGAGGGCCTCAACATCCATATCACCGACATAAACGGAGATGTCTACCATACCGTTGCCGACAACCTTTACGGTCTTGCCCTCTGCATTGATAACTGTTACGTCTGTAACACCTGCATTCTCGATAGCAAGCGCCATAGCGTCAGTGATGACTGCGCCCTCTTCAACAAGTATCTCGCCTGTCAGGGGAGCGATAACAGTTTCAGCTGCCTTTACGCCCTTAAGACGCTCGGAGATAGCAAGCTTCTTGTTGTACTTATAACGTCCGAATCTGGACAGATCATATCTCTTTGCATCAAAGAACAGAGTGTTCAGGTGATTCTGGGCAGACTCTACTGTCGGAGGCTCACCGGGACGCAGCTTCTTGTACACCTCAAGCAGAGCTTCCTCTCTGTTCTGGGTGTTGTCCTTATCCTCTACGGTGCGGATGATACGGTCATCCTCACCGAACTTCTCCTTGAGCTCCTCGTTGCTGGAAAGACCGATAGAGCGCAGGAATGTCGTTGCAGGGATCTTTCTGTTCTTGTCGATACGAACATAGAACACATCGTTGGAGTCCATCTCGTACTCCAGCCATGCACCTCTGTTGGGGATAACAGTAGCCTTAAACAGCTTCTTACCTGTCTTATCATAGTCAAAGCCGTAGTATACACCCGGAGAACGCACCAGCTGAGATACTACTACACGCTCAGAGCCGTTGATAACAAACGTACCGCTGTCTGTCATGAGAGGCAGGTCGCCCATGAATATCTCATTATCCATGATCTCGCCTGTTTCCTTGCTGAGCAGACGTGCTGTCACACGCAGAGGTGCGGCATAGGTAGCGTCGCGCTCCTTGCACTCCTCGATAGTGTACTTTGTTTTGTCGTCAAGACGGTGGTCTATAAACGAGAGTTCAAACTTTCCGTTGGAATCGGTTATCGGGGAAACGTCCTTGAACACTTCTGCGATACCTTCCGTCAGGAACCATTCATAGGAGTTCTTCTGGATACCGATGAGGTTCGGCATATCGATGACCTCATTGATCTTGGAAAAACTCATTCTGGTGTTCTTTCCGAGCTGTACGGGTTTAACATTCACCATCGGCTTTATCACTCCTTAATTTATTTCCGCTAATGGTTGTGAGGCTGACATTTTTTAGGGAAAAATGCAGTTGATTTCCACTAAAAATCGGTCTTTTCGCACACATATCCATTATGATACATTTTAATATTATACAACATCCGTATATTTTTGTCAATAGGCGGAAAACAAAAAAAGCGTTGAGTTTTAGCCAAAAAAACGGCAGGCAAAAACTCTTTTTTGCATATTCCGACAAAAATAAAAATTCTTCAACACAAATAGTTATATACAGCACAAATATTACTCTCAGAGGTTGGTTTTCAACAATACAAAGCAAGAACCCTGCTTGTAAAAAGCAGGATCCTTGTGTGCCCGATACATCAGGGTCTGGGAGTACCTAACCTGATGAAATTGTATTCTCTTGCTATTGCATCCCACGTCGGTGCACCTACTACGCCCGTGGGGTCAAGACCGAACAGCTCCTGAAAGCGGCGCACCGCATTCTCTGTCTGTTCACCGAAATAGCCTGTGACCTCGACCTCCGGTATATCACGATAATTTGCACCTATAACACTGAGGTAAGTCTGCAGGTCGCGCACATCGTCATTAGCCATGCCCGAGGTAAGATTATACCCTGGGTAAAGCACCGCCGCACCTGCCTCGTATCCCTCGGGAAGCCTGTTCAGGATATCATCGTACATCTGCTGGATGAGTCGCCATGTGCGGAAATCAACGACGCCATCCGGGTTTAAGCCGTAAAACCGCTCAAAAGCAAGCACCTGCGCTTCGGTATCTGCCCCGAAAACACCATCTGCCGCAACCTCAGGTATCTCGGGATTGAAGTAGGCGATCACATTCAGATAGTACTGCAGCGACCGCACAGGCTGCCCGTAATCACCGCGCTGAAGCTGCTCAGGGAACGGCTCTGCCGCCTCCTCAGGTGCAAGTCCCTCTCCCGCAAGCTCCGAAAGCCCTTTTACTGCTGTAAAGATATATTTCAGCTGATACCATGTCGCCTTGTTGACGATACCTGTTTCAGGCAGTCCGAATATTCCCTGAAAGACCCTTACCGCCTCCGCTGTGCGTTCGCCGTAGAGACCGTTGGCAGGCATTATCTTGGGGATTGCAGGATAGTTATTACCGATGCGGTTAAGCTCCACCTGAATAGTTCGCACCTCATTGCCCGATGAACCTATACCGAACGGCGCACCTGGATAGGATGGTATATACGGCTCAACAGGCGCATTGCGCACGATATTGATATCGCTGCCATAGTAGTATTGCAGTATCTCATACGGAGTATAGCCCTGATTTGCAAGCGGCACAGTACCCCACTGGGACAGCCCCGCACAGGTTACTGTCGTTCCATTGCAGAACTGTGTGAACAGCGGCTCGATATTTCCCTGCCGTACAACGTAATTGTTGAACACCTCGTCAACTATCCTGTTGATATTGTCGAATATCTCGCGCCCATACACGAAAGCCTGATCGTACTGTGTGGAGTTTGTGATATCGAAATCATAGCCTCTGCTCCTGTACCATTCAGTAAATACCCTGTTCAGAGCAAAGCTTATCTGCGCATAAATATTCGCGCGCAGCGCCGCCTCAGGCCATGTGGGATATATCTCGCTGGATGCTACGTTCTTAATATAGTCGGGGAATGACACCGTAACATTGCGCGCATCTGAGTTCGGTGTACCAAGATGCACAGTTATCGTTTCAGGAATAGTCGGAACATCATAACGCGGCATCAGGCACCTCCGTTCAGGACAGGCTCACTCTCTTCAATGATCTCTGCCATCCCCGAAAGTGACGGTACAAGTGCCACCTGCTGCACTGACATTACGCCCTCAAAAACAGGCATGTTTGTTATGATAACGTCGTTATAGCCCTCGGCAGTTATCTCGGCGTCGTATGTTGCATAAGGCTGCACGCTGCTGTCGGGAGTTTCAGACAGCTCCTTCGGCGGCACTGGTAATGTGACGATAGGCGTCTGACCACTGATATCTGTTGTGAGCGCATAGAAAACGTGCTTCTTTCCGCCAATGATATGCGATATCACAACCGTTGCTCCTGCAACAGGAAATGCTCCTCGCGCGGTAAAAGTCCTGAAACGCGTCGTACCGCGCCTGTTGTTCACCTCAACAAACTCTTCCAATGTTGCGTACTCGCGCTCTTGAGGGATAACAGCAGCTTCTCCGCTTTGTTCCAGTGGCTGTATATCGGCAGGATCATTCTGCACGTTGTCCTGTTCCTCAAAATCACGCTTGCCCAGCTGTTCATCGGGACTTTCTCCGCTTTCAGGTATATCGTCCAGCTCCTCTGCCTGATCAGGTGTGACAGTGCTGACACCGCTGTACTCATCGTTTCCAGGCAGTTCGGAATACTCGTCATCCGCAGACTCACCGAAAATATTACTGAACTGCTCCATTATATCCGCACTGCCGTATCCTATTACCTGCGGCGCACGCTCTGTGGATGCGTTTTCTGATGCAGTATCAGTGACCTCGCTTTCAGGCTGCAACATCTCCTCTGCCGCTTCAGGCACGCTCTCTGGCTGCACCATCTCAGGGAACTCAAGCTTACTCTCAGGAGCAGGTCTAGCCGCCTTGCTGTATTCCATAAGCTCGCGCTTGTATCGTTCAACAAGCTTTTTCATATCATCCATCGCAATTCTCCTTTACCGCGTAGTCATTGTTCGATAAATTGTATTCGTACTCGCACCAGAATATGCTACCGATATAAAGCCTTACATAAATAAGACACTATGACAAAGATGCCCTCGCTTCACGCGAGGGCATCTTTGTTATTATGCTTGCGGAGCGTATAGCTCCATTTCTATACATTCCCATGTTTCACCGAGTATCATATAGCTCTCAGCTTCCTCGACATTTACTTCGCGGAAGCCAGCTGCTCTGTAACAATACAGCGCTGCAGGATTATTTGCAAAGACACCCAGTGTTATCTTACTGGCCTTGAGTATATCAAAAGCGTACCTTTGTGCAAGCAACAGCATCTCCTTGCCATAGCCCTTGCCGCGCTTTGTGTCATCCACTATCACAAACCCAAACCTAAGCACGCTTTTTTCTGCATCAACAAAGCGCATTATAAGATGTCCGACTACCCCGTTTTCATCGAAAGCGGTCATCTCATAAAAATCATCGCTGTCAGCTACAGCATCATAATGCGCGTTGATGTCCTCCGCACGGATAGGATAACTTTCATATCTGTCAGCGCACCACTGTCTGAACACATATTCGCTCTTTATCCAACTGGCAATATGCTGTGCGTCACATCTCTTATAAGGTCGCAGCCTTAGCATGATGTTACCTCCATTCCTTCCGCATAAACAAATAAAAAGGGCGCTTTACTGCAGCGCCCTTTTATTATTGAATCATCAGGAGAATCTCTTCTCGTACATATAGTCATCAACGCCCTTAACAACAAACGATGTGATGATACCAAAGCAGGACACGATGGACAATACGAGCAGCACCACAACGATGTAGAAAGCGTTTCCTGATTCTACAACGCCTTCAGCCGCCTTGAGTGCAATGAAATCTTTTCTGCTCTGAAGAACTTCAAAGATCGCACTGAAGTTGCTTGCCGCCGTAACAATGAACAGCGCCAGTGCGCCGAACTTTGTAAAGCTGTAACCGCTCCACATAGCCAGTGCAAGGAAAAGCGACACGCCACCGAAAGCAATGAAATACAGATAATCCATAGCATGATATGCGGCATCGGGAGTAACAATATTGATAAGGATCACGCGTGCAGCGATGGTAAGTATGAAGCACAGCAGTACAGAGCCTGCGGAAATGATGAGTGCAACTGCAGGCTTAGCATCAGCCGCGGAGAACTTGAACTTTGTCTTCTTGAGGATAGCAACTGTAGCGAAAGCAGCAACTGCAGCAGAAGCCACGATAGCAAGCACAAGACATACTACACTGAATATCCACGAGGAAGTGACACCATTGCTGGATTTCATGAGGGTTTCAGCAGCCTTCCACTCAGGAACATTTTCATCGCCTGCTTCGAAGATGCCTTTAAGACGATTATACACATTGGGAACCCACATGAGCCTGTTGATAAGTGCAATTATATTGCTGATAGCTGCAGCAAAGCCAAACGCCGCAAAGAAATGCATAGCCCAGTCTGTTTCTTTGATATACACGATAGCAGCGACCAGTGCAACAGCAAGAAGTGCGATCACTACAAAGCCCTGCTTGAAAGCGGGTGTGAGTGCTGTGACTTCTGGTTTCCAGTTAAGGAACAGTGTGCCGCTCTTACCGAGTGCATACATCGCATACTTCTCGAACACGCAGAACAGAGCGAAACCTGCATACAGGATGAAGCCGAACTTCATGCGCTTATTCATAGCAGAGATCTGTTCATCATTGAGCAGCATATCGTCGATATACTCCTCGTTTGTGAGTGTAACGAAGAACACACAAAGCGCAATAGAGAACAGCGCATCAATGATACCGAAGATCATTGTACCTCTGCGCATATTGATCACAGGAACGATCAGAGCAAACATTCCAAGAACGTGCTTCGCGCCGAACAGAACAACGAAATATGTCTTTGCGAAAGACATACCCTTATACATACAGAAAGCCAGTGCAAGCGCAACACCTGTAATAACAAGGTAGATGAGGATGATATTGAGCACACTGTCCCAAAGTGACAGGATGACCTGATTGTTTTCAACCTCCTCAGGGGTAGCAAGCATCTTGCCGAAAAGCTTTACAAGGCAGGTAACGCCACTTGCATTATATTCATCGCACTTAAGGTACACAGGATCTATGTACAGTGGCTTGAAGAAGAATAAATACGCAAAGATCGCCTCAATCACGGAATATACGGCAATACCAAGACCGATAATCTTGTTATCAAGTCGGAATTTACCGGATTTCTGCATATCGAGTGTGTTTGTCATTAAGCAGTCCTCCTAAATGAACGGCATTTATGCTGAAAACAATCCAAACACAAATCGCCATAATATACTTCATTTAAAATTATAACACAAGTAATCGTTTTTTTCAAGACGAAACCCACATTTTATCTCATGCGGTTTTACACAAAAATATTATGCAATATTTGTGCATTTATCACCTTGACAATGTTACATCATAACTAATCCTGTCTGCCGAGAGTACAGGTATATGTCATTTCCAGCACATCACCGCTGTTGAGTTTATACTCAGACATAGCACAGGAAGGAGTATCTCCGTTGATGCTGTACAGCCATCCGCTTTCGCTACCGAGATCAAACTCATAAAGTCCGCCGATACCGCGCACATAAGCCCCTGACCACGAATCGATATAGTCTATCGTGACCTTCTGCTGACGTGCCGCTTCCGCCAGTGCATCCAGCGCCGTTGCGCCATCGGCTAAGGTAACTGTACATTGCCTCAGTACCACTCCGTCAGACGGAAGCGTAACGCCTGCATCAACCTTGTTGATATAGTCAAATGCACTGCTGCAATCAGCGGACACTGTGACTGTGATACCCTCTGTAAGCGACTGTTGCGCGTAGTATTCCTCAGCCGTACTGATATCTAAAAACCATGCCGCCGCACCTGTCAGTACAAGCACTACCGCCGCCACGATGAGCCACGGCTTTTTCCTTCCGGAAATCAGCCACACCGCAATAAGTGCAATACTTATAACCGCGCATACTGCTGTTACGATGAGCTTAATACCGTTTCCTGACAACTTGTCAACGCTCTCATGTGATTCCAGTGCCGCGACCTCTGACGTCTGTTCGTTTTCCATTGTGACCTCTGTCTGAGACAGAAGCTTCACATAGGCAGTCAGCGCGGTGCAGACCTGCGAAGCCGCAAGCGCACTTGCACCACCACCGCTGATATGAGAAAAGCCGCCGTCGCAGCGGTATGACAGCAAAGCCTCCAGCGCCCCGCTCTCTTCTATCCACTTTCGCTCTCCCAACGAAGCCGCCGCCATTATCGCCTGCGCAGTGCTTTCGCAATTCTCCGTACCCATGCTCGCAAAGCCGCCGCTTTCAAGCTGCATAGACTTTAACGCCGCAAATGCTCCGTCAAGCGCCAGTCCGACCGCTTCATTATCACGCTGCGGCGCAAGCGCATATATCACCGCGGATGTAATATCACAATCAGCCTTACTTCCTGTCAGTGCAAATCCGCCATCCGCAAGCTGCAGGGACAACAACCGTGCCGTTATCGTATCACGCGTGTGTACAGCATCTGCAGGAGGTGGAAGTTCAGCACGCTCCACCGCAATAAGCCCCCAGATATACGCGTTCATCCCCTGCTTGCTGAAATCCTCATTGAGGTACACCGCGGCATTGATAAGCTCCTGCGTGCATTCGCCGTAATGCGCCAGTGCGATCGCGCACTTCTGCAGATCAGTCGGCTTGACGAACCGCTGTGACTGCATCAGCTCCTGCGCCGTCTGCTTAGCGGAGGCTATATAACCCTCCGCACCTGAACTTCCGTAAAGTTCTGTGTAGCAGTAGATTATACGGTCTGCACCGCCGTATTCCATACCATCATAAAAGCCATCCGCATCCTTTGACACATCATCAAAACTGTCAGAGAGTACGGACATTACATCCATATCCTGTGCAAAGGCAGGAAAAGCGGTCTGCGCCGCTATGAATAAAGCCACGCAGACCACCGCGATGATCCTTTTTATTCT
The DNA here is from genome assembly GCA_015067375.1 of Oscillospiraceae bacterium. Classification (GTDB taxonomy): domain Bacteria; phylum Bacillota; class Clostridia; order Oscillospirales; family Ruminococcaceae; genus CAG-115. Next base: position 18,020 of record SVMQ01000003.1, read on the forward strand.
GCTCATCTCTTCTTTGAAACGTACAGAGCCATACCCGCAAGGGCGGTCACACCGATCAATGCAGCAACACCCTCAGCGCCTGTATCGGGACTGGTGCTGACCGCATCATCCGCTGCGTCTGCGTCAGGAGCAGGCTCAGCAGCGAAAGCTTCACACGCTGCGTCTATCTCTGCCTGCGAAACACCAAATGTACCCAATGTCTTTATAGCAGCGACGTATTCATCGGAAGCCGTATCTGCTGCCGCGGCAAGCTCTGCAAGCTCCGCTGTCTGCACAGCCTCTACAAGTGCAGGGTTGCCGCCCCAGGATGTATTATCCACACCCAGATCGCAGCCGTAGCCGTAAACGGTAAAGCGGAACTGGATAACATCGCCGTCAGCAGGAACGTAGTCGCCTATGCCTACAGACGCATACTCATCGTTAAGGAACCAGCTCCAGCCCGATTCAGCGGTATAATCGTAAGCGCACAGATAGCCCTCGGTGTTTCTTCCCCACATCTCAGGGCATACAGCGGCGATCTCCGCGGGTATCTCAGCGCCTGTGTCCGCATCCGCAAAGCCCTCGATGTAGCTGCCCCAGTCGCCGTCTGCCACGAGCGCATCAGCGGCTCTCTGTACCACATCAAAGCCATTGTCGCCCTCGTAATAAGGCACGCTGACAGGCTCGACTACCAGACCCTGTCCGAGTACGGTCTTGTCAGCATAAAATGTGACATAGCCCTCAGGTGTATCCTCCGCCATCGCAGTCACCGCAACAGCGCACAGCGCTGCCGCCGACAGCATAGCTGTCAGTAATCTTCTTGTTTTCATGTTTTACTCCTCCGGTAAATATAATATTTGCTTAACTCCAGTGGCAGGTCTTCCGGCTTGGAATCCGAGCATAACTCATACTAATAACCGTTTGAATGAAGGAAAAGATTTGCTGAAAGACAGTGCCGATATCCAGGAAAAGAAACGCAGGCGTACTATATGTACGTCAAGTTGCTTTGACGACGATATCGGTGTTGGATTTCTGCAAAGATTTCCTGAGTTAAAAAGGTTTTTAGTATCAGTAATATGCTCCGCGCTCTGTCTGCCTTCCCCGAGACATAATCTCCAGTGACACGGCGTAAGCCTGTGACAGAAACGCAGCTTCCTCACGGCAGCGGGGACTGCTGCGGATTTTCACCGCATTCCGTTTTGCCGCCTGTTCATTAAGCCAAGCTATATTATAGCGCGATTTCGTCGGAATGTCAATGTATACAGCAAAAACACCCCCAAGCATCGCTCAAGGGTGTCTATGTGTTATGTAACTGAAATAATATGTGCCTGTCAGACATCAAACCGTGCCAGCAGCTCAGACAGCGGAAGCATGACTATATTAGCCTGCTCAACGCCCTTTCCCGAAGCACCGACGAAATACTCACCGCACTCGAAAGCCGCCACATCGGGGATAAGCGTAGTATCAGCGCCGTTAAGCTTCGTTGCGATGCCGATTCCCGTGCGCTTCAGAAAAGCTTCCTTCTTCACCCAGATACGCACGAATGCCGCATCCGAAGTGACCAGCGCTTTTTCATTTTCGCTCAGCGTCTTGCGCTTTAAAGCTTCACTTGCACGACGATCCCTGCGCTCGATATCAACGCCGATCTCACCCTCATCATCAGCAAAAGCCGCGCACACCGCGCCTTTTGTATGCGAGAGCGAGAACTGTATTCCGCCACCTTTTATATAAGGCTTGCCATGTGCGCCCTTATCAAATACGATCTTTTTCATCGGAGCGCCTGTGCGCTTTGATATTTCCGAGCGCAGCAGCAGACCGCCAACCAGTGATTGTATCCTGCTTTCCTCCTGCTTCTTATCCAGCACTACCTTGCGGCGACCTGCCGAAACGCAGTCGAGATACCTTTCCAGCGAGGAAAACTCCACCCCACTGATATCTACCACAAAAATATCCACTACAGACCTCCGTGCCGCGCATTATTCGCCCAGCATATACCACTTGCCGTTCTTCTCCGCCACAAGGATAACGATGTCCTCTGTTACAGTGTCGCTGCTTGTCTTGACAGTAACAGTGCAGGCTGCTTCATATACCTTGCCGCCCTTGTAATATGCGTCAGCTATCGTCTTAGCGTCACCTGTCAGTGTCTTTTTAGCGGTAAGCTTTGTCGCCTTGACATCAACAGACTTCACCTTTGCAGAGTCGACGCCTTCTTCCTTCATCTCAGCCTTGTATACCTTTGAATATTCATCGCAGTAAGCCTTGAGAGTTGAGCCTGTCGCCGCAAACGCCGCGTCTATCGCCGCAATATGCTCCTTGCAGAACAGCGTGCTGACTGTGCCATAGATATCATTGGACTTTACCGCCTTGGTGAAAGCAGTTTCAAGCTGCTTCTCTATCGCGGTTCTGTCGATATACTTGTCAAGCTTCGCGCAGGAATTCTTGCCCGTGCAGCTGAATGCTGCATTCGCGCCCACAGAAAGTGACTTAGGAGTGCCTGTAACTGTTCCCTTGGAATATATGTACACTTTGCCGTTGAGCGTTACCTTTGCCTTGCTTCCGAAACGCATTTCGCCGTAGTTGGCAAGCGTCTTGCTCTTATACTGATACAATGTGCCTGATACAGCAAGGGTCGCGCCCGACTTTATGTTGAGCTTGCCCTTGATATAAAGCGCTCCCTTTGTGCTTATCCAAAGCTTTGCGCCCTTCTGTACAACAAGCGTCGTACCCGAGGGGATGGTGACCTTTTTGGATATGGTCACATCGGAAGTTACTATGTAGTTCTTGCCAGCCTGCATAGCAGTCTTGCCGCTCCACTTGATGTAAGAAGCCTCTGCCTCGCGCGTTACAGAAGCAGTCTGCATATCCTCAGCGGACACAGATACCGTCACTGCTGACACCGAAATAATGGCGCTGAGTAAAAGCGCAGCTAACTTTTTAAGCATTGTGTTTCCTCCTGTTTATCCATCCGCAGGAAAGCTGTCGCCACTGTCGGATTTTCTTGCCGCTTTGAACAGCGGACTTTTTTTCGTAACTATCCTGTCGCAGATGCCGTCATCCGTACACAGTCTGAGCGTTATCTTTCCGCTCTCTATCTTCGGATGCCGCAATATCCTCGCACTGCCTGCGCACGGCTCGCGCGTCACTGCAAGAAAGCAGAACTTTTCATCCTCATACGGCACCTCGCCGCCTTTTAGCTGCTTGTGCAGTTTTGAGCGCGCTATCCTTGCAGTAAAATGACACCAGTCATCCTCGGGAAGTCTGCACTCCCCGTTATGCGGACACGGCGCCGCAATATGCCCACCCTGTTCTATAAGCAGCTTCCTTGCCTCTCTGAGCTGAGAAAAGCCCTCAGGCGTGCCAGGTTCTACTATCAGAAGCAGTTTGTCCGTACTCTCCCACAGCTTTAACACCGCGCTCTTGCGCGCCGCCGCTGTAAGCTCATTCAGACAATATGAGGACACGACCATATCCGCGTGCAGCGTGATATCTGTCGAGGAGATATCCTGCTTTATCCACTCAGCCGTTATTCCGCGTGCCTGCATCAGCTGCTTTCCGAGGGATATCATTCCATCCTCGCGCTCAAGGCAGGTCACGCTCTCACAGCCTGTCAGCAGCTCTGCCGCGTGGCTTGCCGCCCCTGTGCCTGCACCGACGTCCAATACAGTTGTAATATCCGCATCGTACTGCTCTAGGGTCAGCTCCAGCGCCTTGCTCACCGCACCGAAGGTCGCAGGCATCCTGACCGCCGCATACGCCAGCGTATCACGCTCGGTCGAAACGAGATGCTTTCCTGCACCGCTCTCACTGCGATAACGCTTTGATATCTCCTCTGCCGAGGCGGTCAGCTTCCTGATATCCTGCCCCGACATAAGCTGCTCTATCGCAAACCGAAGCTCTGACGGAAATTCCACCGTCAAACTCCCTCCAATCAGAAGTAATTATTGCGTATCTCCTTTGCGGCGTATGCGCCCTGCAGCGCACGACCGTTGTCCTTGGGATGCAGACCGTCGATAAGGTATCTGCCCTCTGCTCCCTCATTCTCAAACATCTCGGAAATTCCGCTGTTTGCAAAGCAGTCTATCATCTGCACCGACATACCCTCACAGATCCTGCGCATGATGCCAAGCTGCTTTATGGTCTTTTCGTTGTGATCGTGCATGGCTGTCTGCAAAGGCGTCAGCACGAACACGCGGCAATCAGGGAAGTTCTCCAGTATAGTCTGTATGCACCAGCGCATAGCGCCTGCTTCGGTGAAAAGGTCGATGTTGTCGTTGTTTTCAAGGCTCTTGCCTGTCAATGCCTTTTCCGCGTCACCAAAGTATTCATCAAGATCATTCGTACCCATAGCGAAAGCAAACACATTGGGCGCGGGATACTCGCCGCTCTTTACTTCGGCAAGGAACTTCTGGATATGCACTACCGCACAGTTGTTCGTTCTCATCAGCATCTCATTTGCATCGTCCGTAGGCTCCCAGCCACCGCTGATGCCTGCAAAATCACTGTCGCTGTAATCCTGTGTGGTAACAGTCTTGCCGCCGCACTCTATGGTGCGCTTGTACCACACCGCACTTCCTACCGCAACATTGTGATGCGACTTCATGCCAAGCGTATTGAACACATGATAAGACCACTGCTGTCCTGCTGTGATGCTATCACCGTCTACGCCAAAATTCAGATTTTCAAATTTCTCCATAAGTCTGTACCTCTCAGATAAATATACATTATTATTGTAATATAATTCCGCCGATTTGTAAAGAGGTAATTAAGCTTTTTTTCAAAAAAGCGTATCTCAGCTCACTATGATACCGCTGAGGTCGAAATCAGGTGTATACTCCTCCTTAGCCGAACTGCGCTCCTGCATATATCCCTGCAATCCTGCCTGCAGCACTGCGTCCAGCGCCTTGCGATATTCAAATGTAGTAATCCTGCGGTTCAGCTTTGGGTCGTCCTTTGCCTTGTGAAACGGTGTATACTGGCTCATCAGACTAAACAGCACGTCATTTCCGAAGCGCTCACCCACACGCCTGATTACCTCCAAGGAATCCTTGTAGTAATTCGGTATCACCATATGCCGCACTATCGTTCCTTTTTTCAGCAGCTCTCCATCAAACTGTGGCTTTCCCGTCTGGCGAAGCATCTCCTCCACCGC
>SVMQ01000223.1 GCA_015067375.1 Oscillospiraceae bacterium
GTGCTATCGTTTCGGCTGCCAGACCCTCGCCCTCTGTACCGAGTACTATTGCGAGCCTTTCTGCTGCATTCAGCCGAGGGTCGTCTATACTCACGGAGTTGTCGGTGAGCGCCATTGCAGCGGTCGTGAAGCCAAGCTCGTGCAGGCATGATATGTATTGCTGGTCGTCAAAATACGTCCACGGTATCTGGAACACTGTGCCCATGCTGACCCTTGCGGCGCGGCGGTAGAGAGGGTCGCTGCAGGCAGGAGTGAGCAGCACCGCGTCTATATTCAGCGCGGCAGCAGAGCGTATTATAGCACCGACGTTTGTGGGATTTACGACGTTTTCCAGCACGGCTATGCGGCGAGCGCCGCGGCATACCTCGTCAACTGACGGCAGGGGAGTGCGTTTCATTGCACAGAGCGCACCGCGAGTCAGCTTGAAGCCTGTTATTTTCGTCAGTATGTCTGTATCAGCGGTGTATATCGGGATATCGGGGCAGCGTTCTATGATGGAGCGTGCCTCGCCGTCGATATGCCTGCGTTCAAGCAGCAGTGAAACAGGCTGATAGCCTGCGTCCAGTGCAAGCCCGATAACAGTAGGGCTTTCTGCTATGAACAGCCCGCCGTCAGGCTCGTAATAGTGCAGCAGCTGCGGCTCGGACAGGCGTGCGTATATGTCAAGCTGCGGTGCGGTGAGTTCTGTTATCTCGATGATGTTCGGCATGGTGTTCCTCCGCTTTATGTGGTGTTATAATTATACTTCATGCGCATGGAATTGTCAAATTTAAGTGGCGCTGTGCCGCTGAGAATATATACCTGTTAAATATTCAACAAAATTCGCGTTTAATACTTGCATTTTCTTGGAGAAAGTAGTATAATATTAAATAGTATTGTGCCTTAGTCTGCTCTTTTGCGGATAAAGGCGTATCGTTCCGCCATGAAAATTGCTACGAGGTGACTTCTATGAAAGCAGATCTACATTGTCATACTACCATTTCCGACGGCTCACTCGGCATTTCAGACATCATACGACAGGCAGACAGGGATGATGTGCGGTATCTTGCCATAACAGACCACGACAGTCTTGCTTCATCTTCAAGGGCGGCTGTGCTGGGCAAGCGCTATAACGTCAACGTTATTCCTGCAGTCGAGTTTTCGGCGTTTGACGGGTCGCGGGGCAGAAAGGTGCATATCCTGTGCTATATGCCGCAGAAGCCCGACAGACTGGAGGGCTTGTGTCTGCGCACATCCGAGGGAAGAATGAACCTTGGCAAGCGCATGGCGATGAAGGTGCTGGAGAAGTACCCTATCACGCTGGAGAGCATCCTGCGCTATTCCGCGGGAAGCAAGGCGATATACAAGTGCCACATCATGCACGCGCTGATGGACTATGGGTACACCACAGACCTGTACGGTGCGGTCTATGACGAGATATTCGACAGGGAGCGCGGTATCTGCTCTGAGGAGGTAAAGTCCGAGGCGGATTTTTACCCTGATGTGCATTTTGTTACTACGCTCATCCGTGCAAGCGGCGGAATATCGGTAATGGCTCATCCCAAGGTATATGACAGCTTTGAGCTGCTGTCTGATCTTGCAAAGTCGGGCGAGCTGGACGGTGTTGAGGTATGGCACACCAGTGCAGACGAGAGCGAGCGTCTGCAGCTTCTTGATATCGCGCAGGCGCATGATCTTATCACGACAGGCGGCTCGGATTTCCACGGCTTCTACAATCACTATGCGATACAGATAGGCTCTAATCTGACGCCTGAGGAGTCGCTGAACAGGATACTTAACCGCAAGGTCAAGGTCTGATACAGATAAAATACATAAAAAGAAGGATAAAAGAATGGATATCAAACAGCAGGCTTTACAGAAGCATTACGAATGGCAGGGCAAGCTTGAGGTGGTCTCACGCGCTAAGATAGAAACGCGCGAGGATCTTTCGCTTGCGTACACTCCCGGCGTTGCACAGCCTTGTCTTGAAATAGCAAAGGATCCCGAGCTTTCCTACAAGCTCACACGCAGAAATAATCTTGTTGCGGTCATCACTGACGGCACAGCGGTGCTTGGTCTGGGCGACATCGGCGGTCTTGCAGGAATGCCCGTTATGGAAGGCAAGTGCTGCCTTTTCAAGGAGTTCGCGGATGTTGACGCATTCCCTCTGTGTATAAAGAGCAAGGATCCCGATGAGATCGTGCGCACTATCGAGCTTATCTCTGACAGCTTCGGCGGCATAAATCTGGAGGATATCTCCGCGCCGCGCTGCTTCGAGATCGAGGCAAAGCTCAAGGAGCGCCTTGACATCCCCGTATTCCACGACGATCAGCATGGTACGGCTATCGTAGTCGGTGCAGCTATGCTGAATGCTGTCAAGCTTGCAGGCAAGCAGCTTTCCGATATCACTGTCGTTATCAATGGCGCAGGTTCTGCAGGTATTGCGATCGGCAAGTTCCTGCTGAAGCTTGGCATAGGCAACCTTATCATGGTCGATCTGTGCGGCGCTATCAACCGCGATGACAGCTATGAAAATCCTGCGCACGCTGAGATGGCGCAGATATCCAATAAAAATAATGTAAAGGGTACTCTCGCTGACGTGCTTAAGGGCGCTGATGTGTTTGTGGGAGTTTCCAAGCCCAACCTTGTTACTCCCGAAATGGTCAAGTCCATGGCGGACAAGGCTATATTGTTCCCGATGGCAAACCCCGATCCCGAGATCACCTATGACCTCGCCAAGGAATCGGGCGCGTATATTGTCGGAACAGGTCGAAGCGACTACCCCAATCAGATAAATAACGTGCTGGTGTTCCCAGGCATATTCAAGGGTGCGCTCAGCGTTCGCGCAAAGGCTATCACAGAGGAGATGAAGCTTGCGGCGGCTCATGCTATCGCGGACTACATCCCTGCGGACAAGCTTTCGGTAGACTATATCATCCCCAGTGCGCTGGACAAGTCTGTTGCCGACGCGGTAGCAAAGGCTGCTGCGGATGCATGGACAAGCTCACAGGCTTAACGGAGGTGCACGATGCATTTTGATTACAGACCGCGCGGCGTTTGTTCGCAGAATATCAGCTTTGACATCGAGGACGGAATAATAAAGAATGTAGAGTTCAGGGGAGGCTGCAACGGCAATCTGCAGGGTATTGCGATGCTGGCTGAGGGCATGACGCCCGAGCAGCTCATAGAGAGGCTTGAGGGCATCCGCTGCGGCTTCAGACCGACTTCCTGCCCCGACCAGTTTGCAAAGGCGCTTCGAGAGGCTGTCAGCGCAAAGTGAGCGACAGTCAGTCCCGTGACTAATACAATGAGGTGACAGAATTGAATATTTCATCACTGTTTGAGAACGGTAGAACGGTATTTTCGTTTGAGATATTTCCGCCCAAGAAGGACGGTTCCATTGATACTATATATTCCACGCTGGAGGCGCTGAGCGATCTTCATCCAGACTTCATAAGCGTTACATACGGCGCAGGCGGCACTGCCGCAGGATGCTCCACAAGAGAGCTTGTGACGCTTATCAAGGAGAAGTATCATACCGAGTCCATTGCGCATCTTACCTGTGTGAACTCCACAAAAGCGGATATCGACCGCATCATTAAGGAGTTTGAGGATCATGGCGTAGAGAATGTGCTGGCGCTTCGCGGTGATATAAATCCTGATTTTCCTCCCAAAGAGGACTTCAAGCACGCGAGCGACCTTATCGCATACATGAAGGAGCGCAGCAACCTGCATTTTTCGGGTGCGTGCTATCCCGAATGTCACGCGGAGTCCAAGGACATCGTGGAGGATATCCGCAATCTGAAGATCAAGGTGGACGCAGGTGCGGAGCATCTGATATCTCAGCTGTTTTTTGATAATAATTATTTCTATGCGTTTCTGGAAAAGGCGCGTATTGCAGGCATCAATGTGCCGATAGAGGCAGGCATCATGCCCTGTACCAATGCAAAGCAGA
>SVMQ01000004.1 GCA_015067375.1 Oscillospiraceae bacterium
CCTGCTCAAACTCCTTCTTATGCTCGCCCTTGCGCTGTCTTACGATAGGTGCAAGTACGGTGAACTTCGTTCTTTCAGGCAGCTCCATCACGCGATCAACTATCTCGTCCACCGTCTGCTGCTTTATCTCCCTGCCGCACTCGGGGCAATGCGGCACGCCTATCCTCGCGTACATAAGGCGGAGGTAGTCGTATATCTCTGTGACCGTGCCGACCGTAGAGCGCGGATTTTTGCTGGTGGTCTTCTGGTCGATGGAGATAGCAGGCGACAGACCCTCTATGCTGTCCACATCAGGCTTTTCCATCTGACCAAGGAACATCCTCGCGTAGGAGGATAGGCTCTCCATATATCTGCGCTGACCGTCAGCGAATATCGTGTCGAATGCAAGGGATGACTTTCCCGAGCCTGACAGACCTGTCATGACTATCAGCTTGTCGCGCGGTAGCGTGAGGTCTATATCCTTGAGGTTATGCTCACGCGCGCCTTTTATAACTATTTTATCGTTTGCCAATTTCTTTTGTCCTTTCTGTTTATAGGATATCGTGCTCGTCGTCGAATGTTTCAGCGGACACGGCAAGCCGTGTCCCTACGATCATACCGCCGAAATCACATAATAATCGCCGTATTCCGTGCCGTCGTGACCGATTATCTTTTCGGAGTATGGCTTGAAACCGAACTCCTCCAGTGCGGCTATCCTCTCAGCAGCCTGTGGCACTGCCTTTGTGACCACTATATCAAAATAGTCGAACAGCACATCACAAAGCCATAACAGGTCAAGTATCACTGCTTTTTTCTCGTAGTCACTTCTGAGGTCAAGACGGAGTATTCCGCGCTGCTTTTCGCCGCAAAGCTCAATCGTGCCTATCGCCTCACCGATGTTCTTGTCCACTATCGTCCAGCGCACGAAATATCTGTTCTCATACGAAAACTGCCAGAAATCCAGCGCCTGTTTCATACGCTCCATGGTGGTGTAGTGGAAATCGTCGCCGTTACAGTTATCGCCGTTGAACAGCGGCACCGCCTTTTCGTCGGAGTAGACCTTCAGCAGGTCGGCGCAGTCATCAGCCGTCGTCAAACGGACAAGATACCGCTTGTTTTCAGACTCGGGGCAGTATTTGTATATGTCTGTCACATCATACCTCCGTTATATATTCGAAGCAAAGAAAACAGGTCGACACTATGCAGGCTAACAAATCTCTGCCCTTCAAATTCCATTCTGACCACCCACGGCATAAGCATCTTTATCTCACAAAATCGCTCATAACCGAAGCTGCTGTCATAGTGATTGATGATCGTAGAAAGCGCGGTGCCATGTGTTCCTATGACGATATTTTTACCACTGTATACGTTCAGCACATTATTAAGAGCAGCTATGTTGCGCTGCTGCACCTCGCGCAGTGTTTCGCCATCGGACAGCTTATAATCGAAATCACTCCACTGACGCTTGCAGAAGTCGTCAAAATCCGATATCCATCCGCTGTCTACTCGTCGCTCACGAAAATCATTAACAGTTATAACATCAAGTCCTGTGCTGTCTGCAAAGTACCTGACCGTATCAACTGCTCTTTTAAATGGACTTGACAACACCGCATGTATGTTTTTGTCAGCCAGATATTCAGCGACGAGGACGCGGTCAGTAAGACCTTTTGCAGACAGCTCTCTGGTCATATCGTCGTGATTGCTGTAATCAGGCTCAGCATGACGCACAAAATATAATGTTGTCATAATTTACCCAAAACCTCCGCGAAAAACCTCGCAAAGCCGTTATTCTCCTCGTACAGCGGCTTTTCGGAGTCGTAACAGTACTCGCCGTTTTCGATGTATTTCGAGAGGCTGTCCAGCGGATAGCCCTCAACGCGCTTAGGATGCGGCACAGCGGTTATCAGGAACGGCTCCCAGCTTATATCATCCGAAAACTCGGTGTAGATGTGCTGCTCGTCAATGACAAAACATATCGCGTTGCGGTAGCGCGCAATGATGTCGCCGTGTGTTGCCGCAAGTCCGCCGTAGTATTCGATCATCTCGTCGTCGGTCAGGCACCTGCCGCCGACATTTCTGACGTGAACTTTTGGCGAATACTCGGGCAGGTTGTCGAAGTACAGTCCGCTGTCGCAGGAGAAAACAGGCATCCCGAATGCCTTGTAGTAGGCTCTTGCTTTAAGCTCCGCATTTTCAAGCGGAGTGTCGCCTGTTTCGGGGACATCAGGGATATCTCCGTCCATATCGTTGAGCGAAACAAGCTCTATATCAAGTCCCGACAGCCACTCTCGCATACTGCTGAGCTTTGCGGGGTTGGTCGTGCCGTATAGTATCTTCATGTCAGTCCCCCTGCAATTCCTTTATCTTGTCGCGCAGGAATGCCGCGTGCTCGAAATCAAGCAGCTTCGCCGCCTTTTTCATCTCGGCGGTGTACTGTGCGATAAGCTTCTCGCGCTCGGCTCTGGGCAGCCACTTTGCGCCCTTCTTTCCCTTGCCTGTCGGAGCGTCCGCCTTCTTGGTTATCTCCAGTACGTCACGTATCTCCTTGATGATGGTCTTGGGGACGATTCCGTGCGCCTCGTTGTATTTCATCTGTATCTCGCGGCGGCGCAGCGTTTCGGTTATCGCAAGCTCCATGCTGCGCGTCACGCTGTCCGCGTACATGATGACAGTACCCTCGGCGTTTCGTGCGGCTCTGCCTATCGTCTGCACCAGTGATGTTTCACTTCTGAGGAAGCCCTCCTTGTCCGCGTCAAGTATCGCGACCAGCGACACCTCGGGGATGTCCAGACCCTCGCGCAGCAGATTGATGCCCACAAGCACGTCATACTTGCCCTCGCGCAGGTCACGGATAAGCTCCATTCGCTCCAACGTATCAACATCGTGGTGCATATAGCGTACCTTTATATCCGCACGCTCGAGATAAGCGGTCAGGTCCTCTGCCATCTTCTTTGTCAGCGTAGTCACAAGCACACGCTCCTTTTTCTCGACGCGGATGTTTATCTCAGAGATAAGATCCTCTATCTGACCCTCTGTCGGCTTTACGACCACCTCGGGGTCAAGCAGTCCCGTGGGACGGATGACCTGCTCCACTTGCTGTGTGGAATGTTCCTTTTCAAACTCGCCCGGTGTCGCGGAAACGAACACCACCTGCTCCACCTTGTCGTAGAATTCATCGAAGCTTAGCGGTCTGTTGTCATAAGCGGACGGCAGACGGAAGCCGTAATCTATCAGATTCTTCTTTCGCGCCTTATCGCCGCCAAGCATACCGCGCACCTGCGGCAGCGTAACGTGGCTCTCGTCCACGAAAAGCAGCCAGTCCTCGGGGAAATGGTCGATGAGCGTTATCGGCGTGGAGCCTGCAGGTCTGCCCTGCAGCACGCGCGAATAGTTCTCGATGCCCTTGCACATTCCTATCTCGCCAAGCATCTCCATGTCGTAGCGCGTGCGCTGCTCTATGCGCTGTGCCTCGATAAGCTTGTTGTTCTCGGTGAAGAAGCGCACCTGCTGCTCCATCTCCTCGGTGATGTCCTCAAGAGCGCGGCGCAAGTTGTCCTTTCCTACGATATAATGCGACGCGGGGAATATCATAGCGTGCAGCAGCGTGGACTTTACGTTGCCCGTCACTACCTCAAACTCGCTGATGCGGTCTATCTCGTCGCCAAAGAACTCTATGCGTATCGCGTGTTCGCCCACCGCGCCCGCAGGGAATATCTCCACGACATCGCCCTTTACGCGGAAGCGGTTGCGCTGAAAAGCTATCTCGTTGCGCTCGTACTGCATCTCGACAAGGCGCTGTATCACCTCGTCGCGGTCTATCTCCTGACCCTGACGGATGGAGAGCGTGTTGGAGCGGTAGTCCTCAGGCGAGCCAAGCGAATAAATGCAGCTTACGCTGGCGACGATGATAACGTCCCTGCGCTCGGCAAGCGCCGCGGTAGCGGAATGGCGCAGGCGGTCTATCTCGTCGTTTATCGCGCTGTCCTTTTCGATGTACGCGTCAGTAGAGGGGATGTACGCCTCAGGCTGGTAGTAATCATAGTAGGACACGAAGAACTCCACCGCATTATTCGGGAAGAACTCGCGGAACTCCGAACAAAGCTGTGCCGCAAGCGTCTTGTTGTGTGCAAGGATGAGCGTAGGCTTGTTGACGTTTGCGATGATATTAGCCATGGTGAAAGTCTTTCCCGAGCCTGTAACGCCTAGGAGAGTCTGCTCCCTGTCGCCGCGGAGTATGCCCTCGGACAGGTCGGCTATAGCCTCAGGCTGGTCGCCCGTGGGTTTGTATGGTGAATGAAGCTCAAATCTATCCATAAATCGTTCCTTTGTAAGTTTTATATCCACAGGTCGGAAAGCAATCCTGCCGTACGCATGGAATACGAGTCGTCCTCATTGACGATGATGTGATCCAGCAGCTCTATACCGAGATTGGAAAGTGCGTTTGCGATACGGCGCGTGGTAGCTACATCCATCTGGGAAGGCATCGCAACGCCTTTGGGATGGTTATGCGCCACGACCACCTTTGTACACTGATGCTCCAGCGCCTTTTTCACTATCTTTTTCAGGTCAAAGTAGACCTTGCCCGTGTTGCCGCGCGACAGCTGTGTCTGACTTATCAGCACATACGCGTCATCAAGAAACAACGCATGGACTACCTCGACAGTGCATCCGCCCATCAGCTCGAAGCAGAATCTCCTTACATCCTCCGAATTCAACAAGGATACGCCGCTGCTGTCCTGACGCGAATAATTGAGCGCAAACTGCTTAAAAAAGCTCAGCATAGCAGCGGCATTCTGTCCGACATTTTCCACCTCGCAAAGCTCGTCACAGCTTGCATTCAGCACGCCCTCAAGGCTGCCGAAGCGCCGTATCAGCTCATGCGCGATGTCGTTTGTATTGCGCCTTGTATAGGCGGAATACAGCAATATCTCCAGCACCTCATGCTCCTCAAAGCATTCTATCCCGTGCTCCATAAACTTTTTCATCATACGCTGTCTATGACCCTTGTGGATATTATCCTTTTCAGGCATGAAAATACCTCCCCATACTAATAGTATTATACTAATTATATTGTATTTTAAACCGCTTTGTCAAGAGTCTGTGCATACAATATGCTCTGCATTTGCACTCATACGGTGTGCATATTCAACAAAACCATGAACAGTTTACAGTGCAAATCTTAGCATCGGAACATCCTGACCTTATAATACGATCTCTTTTTTGTCCACAAAAAATATACACCTCAGAAGCTTCGACCTCTGAGGTGCATATCGTATTAAACCGACATATCGGATCTCTTACTTTTTGAGGGACTTTACTCTCATGTTGCGGTCGTTCATCAGCATTGTGATGTTAGCGCACTGCTGGATAACGCTGTCGTCGTTGCCCTCCATAGCGGATGTACGAAGCTGCATTACCGCATTGCGGATGCTCTCCTCGACTGCCTTGAGTTCAGGCACGCTGACGGGATCGCTGTAGCGTACAGTCTCATACAGCTTCTCGACAGTAGAGCCGCAAGCCTTGCCTGCACACATATCCTTGAGGGAGGTCATGTCGATCTTCAGACCGTCGATGAACGAAGTATCCACCATCACTCTGACCTCAGCTTCCTCTACCATCTGTCTTGCCTCAACAGAGCCGATAAGACCGATAGCAGCAGCACTGAGGATAATTATCTCGACCACCATTACTATCCACCAGCCCTCGCCATCGTCAAGGAACGCACCAACTACAAGGCAGATGACAGACACTGCTGTCTGTATGCCGAGGTAGATGTAGCCAACGCGGAAGATAGGATAGCCGTAGACCTTGCTCTTCAGCTCTATAGTGCCATCCTTGAAAGCAAGCTTCATGAACACCAGCTGCATAACGAGCGCGACCATCTCAAACGCATAGCCTATCCAGGAGATAGCGCTCTTCTCGAAAGGAATTATCAGCAGTATCGCTGTAAATGCGACAGCGATTATCGCTACGATTGTAATTACTTTAAGATCTCTTTTCATCGTTATTCTCCTTACTCAGCTTACTCAGCATCAGGCTTCTTGCTTCCGCACTCATCGCAGAAAGCACCTGTTATTCCTGTCTTACCGCAAGAGCAATCCCATGTTGCGGGTGCGGGTGCAGCCTCAGGCTTCTTTGCGCCGCAGTCGTTGCAGAACTTGCCTGTTATGCCTGTCTTGCCGCAGGAGCAATCCCATATATCAGCCTCAGGCTTCTTTGCGCCGCAGTTGCTGCAGAACTTGCCTGTTACCTTCTGACCGCAGGAGCATTCCCATATATCTGCCTCAGGCTTCTTTGCGCCACAGTTGCTGCAGAACTTGCCTGTCACCCTCTGACCGCAGGAGCATTCCCATGTTTCAGCAGGCTCAGGACGCTTTCCGCCACAGTTGTTGCAGAACTTGCCTGTCGCCTTCTGACCGCAGGAGCATTCCCATGTGTCTGTAACAGCAGCAGCCACGCCTGTACCCATGTCCATAGCAGCGCCTGCTATGGGAGCCAT
The DNA here is from genome assembly GCA_015067375.1 of Oscillospiraceae bacterium. Classification (GTDB taxonomy): domain Bacteria; phylum Bacillota; class Clostridia; order Oscillospirales; family Ruminococcaceae; genus CAG-115. The sequence continues at coordinate 6,479 of SVMQ01000004.1, forward strand.
AGCGTCGCGCGTCATGTTGATGACTCCGCCCATAGCGCCCAGCGTTACGCCAAGACCTGCGATATCTCCAAGGCCGCCACCGCCGCCTTCGCCGCCCATGTTCTCCATAGCGGCGATTCCGACCTGACGTGCTGTTTCCTGCTGATAGGTGTAGCCCTTCATGCGCATCTCGTCAGCCTCAGCCTGTGCCTTCATGCGGTAAGCCTCTGCCTGACCCTGTGCCTTTATCATCTCAAGCTGTGCAGCTGTACGCGCCTCAACGAACTGACGCTCTGCGCTTGCCTCTGCAGTAGCCTTGAGTATCTCTTCCTGACGTACATTGAGATAAGCGGCTGCATGCTGCTCCTTAAGACGCTTGAAGTTCTCGTCATCATCGGGAGTCTGGAGCGTCGTTATGTAGAACTCGGGCATATACAGACCGTACTCGTCAAGAACGGGATTGATCTCATCCTTGAGTATCGAGGAGATCTCGTCGAGATGCTCGTCCACCTCGAGGATATTTATGTTGCTGTCCTTTATTGCCTTGGCAAGATTGGACTTGACCTTGGTCATGATCATCGGCTTGAATACCGAGATAGTCCTGCCGGTGCTCATCGAGGAGGCATTTGCCGCGTCGTTTGCGTCAACTCCCTTGTTTGAGCCAACAAGGCTGTCTGCCATAAAGCCGCCTGTCGTTCCGACAAGCTTGATCAGCAGCTTTCTGGAATCCTTTACGCGCAGGCTGAAATTACCGCACGCGCCAAGCTCCAGATGCAGACCTGTCGCGGGGTCGAACATACGCACCTTGCTGTCTGTGCCCCACTTGATGCCCATCTGTACGGTCTGATTGATGAAGTAGACCTCGGAATGAAAAATCGTATCTGCATTTGTGGGGATCTTATAAAGCTCCTCAAGCAGAGGGATGTTTTGTGTCGTCAGTGTATAGCGGCCTGCGCCGAACAGATCAAGCGCCTTGCCGTCACGGAAGAACACAGCCTCCTGCGACTCGTGTACGATCAGCTGAGAGCCGAGGTTGAAGTCCTCGATGGGATGCTTCCATACGAAGGTGTTGTTGTCGCCCTCATACTTGATGACGCTGGCGATACCCTGCTTCTGCACCTCTTCCTTCTTAACGCGCTCCTGAACATCTATCAGCGTGTCGCACAGCGGGCAGGTGTAGGAATCCGCGTTCTTGTCAGCGGAAAGCTTGCAGCTGCAGGAGGGACAAGAGAACTCAACAAGGTTACTCATGCTGTCGATGGTGTTTATCTTGTTATGGCACACAGGACACTTTGCGCTGTCGCCCTTGCGCTGATTATAGACAACGTCGTTTCCGCAGTGCGCACACACGCGTGAAGTCAGCGCATCCGTGCGGACATCGATAACATTACCGCAAGCGCAGGAGATCTTCTTCTTTGCAAAGATGAATGTCGAAGCCTCCGCATATTTACCACAGGAAGGACACTCGATAACGAATTTTGCCATGGTATATTACCTCCTAATAATGATTATTTTAACGGGACACCCTTGGCATCCTTATTGATCTTGCCGATGAACAGCAGTACGATCTCCACTATCGTCCAGATATACAGTATCGCCGCAAGGAACGGAAGATCCGCTGAGACCGAGAACACCATGGCAATGATACGCGCAATACCTCTCTTTACATGACCGAGATAGATATCGTGAACACCGAAATAACCGAAGAAGAACGCTATCACTATCGCTACCCACTTGGATTTCTGACCCTGAACGGGAGGAACATAGCTGTTGCCGTAATTGCCGTATTTATTATCGTATGCGGCATAAGGGTCTATATAGGCAGTATGATTGTTGTAGGAATTATTGGGATAATAGCTGTTGCTCTCTGTAACCACGAAGTTGTACACAGCCGCATGCGAATCGTTCACCCAGAACACCGCACGATACTGACCCGTCTGCACCTTTGTGCCGTCCATACCGCGCAGCACGATGCCCTGTGCAAATCTGTCATAATCGCTCTGCACTACAAGCACCAGCTCGTCACTGTTGAGGATGTTTCCGTTTGGATCGAACACCGCATAGCCAAGCTTTGCCTGTCCGTTATAGCCGATCGGCTGTCTGAGGTAGATCTGGAACATTACCACCGAGAACTGCGACATATCGATCGTGGACGATACCGAGCCTCTGGGCCATGAGTCGTTGATATTGTTCGTGCCTATCGCGCCGACGCGTCCGATGAGCGCAGGGCCGACGTGCTGTGCCACTGTGGACTCAAAGGTTGTTATCATCACGCTTGGCTGAGATATGGGCTGTGACATGGGCTGGGAAGTCGTCTTTGTGTCGCCCAGCAGCTTGCCGATACCGCGCACCAGATCCTGACGGAAGCCGATCTTGCCCATATCCTGACCCTGCAGGTTTCTGAACTCGGGCGGCATATCATAAGGACTGATGTCACAATAGCACGGGATGAGCGTTTTATCCCTGTCGCTTGCCATAAGATCAAGATAACGGCTCCACTCGTTCTTTACCCACACAGCCTCGAAATGCTCCTTGCAGGTACCGATGGAGAGCATGACCTTTGCGGAGTTCAGCGCCGCGAATATGTAAGGCTCATACTCTCTGCCGAGCTTATCCTCCAGCGTGATGCGCGAAAAGAATACCTTGTAGCCCTTTTCGGTAAGCGAGTCGTAGATATCCTGAGCCATAACGCTGTCCTTGGTGCGCTGACCGTATGCGTCTGTTTCCTTGTAGCAGATGAACACGTCGTAAGGCTCTACGTTGTTTACCACCTTGAGGATATCCCTCTGCAGCTCGTCGATGGCGCGCGCCTCAGCACAGTAGAGCTGCCTTGTTGACGCATCCGAACACTCCAGCGTGCGGTGGTAGCTCTCGTCGTCGTATATACTCTTATATGATGTTCTGTGACAGGTAGGTATCTTCGCCTTTGTACGGGGGTCATCCACATACTCGATACCGTACTTACACAGGCATATTCCCCAATAAGCCTCCGCCTCGTCAGGGAAGTCAGCAATAACGCTCTCGTAGATAGCCTCCGCCTTGTCGAACTCGTTGTTGAGTCTGAGGCTGTTTGCACGGTTGATGAGATTTATCTTCTTGTCATCATCCGCTCCTGCAACAGTCTGGTTCGTGCCGCAGTATTCACACTCTATGACCTTTACTCCCTGAGTAACATTAAGGTCGCCGCCGCACATCTTACATTTAAATACCGCCATAATTACCTCTCAAAGACATTTATTGGCTGATCGGCAAATACCGACCATAAATGATCGCCATTGATACAGCCACCGCATTTCACGGCTCTGCATCTGTATCCAAGCATCAAAAAACCACACGAAAACGTAAAGTTAATTCACACTGATACATAATATAGTATAACATCATTTGTTAGACCTGTCAAGCAAATTGTGACATCTACCATGTATTTTCGACATTATAGACAAAACACGATGAACTTTATCGACACATCGGTTTATACAGCAAATTTCCGCATACATCTTCACTGTTACAGCGTTCGCCCCGACATCAAAAAACAGTTGACAGCACGACATTTATCATGTATAATCATAATTGGTAATTTAGTACAAGGGGCAAAACCCCGTCATATGAAAAGGAGAACAGAAATGGCAAAAAGATCATTCATCGCCCATGAGATGGGCAAAAACGATATGATAGGCATACTTATCGTGGCACTGGTAACTATCGTTGTCGGAGTATACAACGTCTGGTGTTCTATTGATATTCTGAGTTATCTGAACAGTCATGAGTATCAGAGTGAGCTGTCAATAGCTGAAGAAATGCTGGCAGAGGACGATTACGAGGATCTCTACTATCCTGAGGATATCGAAATAGCAGAAGAATTAGTAGCTATCTATGATTTCCACAGCAAGCTCGATCCCATTGACATCGTGCTGTATTCGGGCATCGTTATCATGGGCATACTCATGATGTTTCGTGTGAGGTTTTCGTTCCTTGTTTCGACTATACTGTACATACTCGCCACGATAACCTACATCATCTACTCTGTATTCTGGATGATGCACAGCGATTTTGAGGGCGCTGCCGACAGCCTTGAGGGCGGCATATTCATCGTCCTGCTGCGCATAGCTGTGTTAAAAATGCTTATCGGCATGGTGATATCCGCGTACAGCTCCTCCTCAGTGTCGAGCCAGCCTGTATATGTTGCGCCTGTCGGAAATGTTCCGCTCACTCCCACTGAGCGCTCCAACGGCTCTATCGACCCCGTGACAGGTCAGCCTGTAGCATCCTCTATGCCCGCGATGCTGCAGAAAACGCCTCAGCAAACCCATGCTCCGTCAATGATGCAGAGCGTTACACCTTACGCAACACCTCAGCCTGCCGCAAGACAGGCGACATCCGCCGCTCCGACACAGACCGCCACCGCCGATAACAGTGCAGAGTGGCAGTGCAAGGGATGCGGCTACATGAACCCTGCAAGAAACGACAGCTGTGCATTCTGCGGCGAAAAGAGAAACTGATAACATCAAAAGCCCCGAAAAAATCGGGGCTTTCGTATCGAACAACATAGAAACGGCTCCAAAGGCAGCATCTTACAGTGTCGCCTCTGCTTGTCGAAAAAGTCAATATTATATTTTGATGGCATCCAGCCTCAAAAAAACATCGGGAAAACTCATTGTTTAAGCTACGCGGCGCAATTCGCTTGCGCGAATGTGTCCCCCGAAACCCTTTAGCACCTGATTGGCACTATACAGCGCTTTGCGCTGAGTTATGGGGCTTTGCCCCACAGGCCTTTAAAAAGGCTTGACCTAACCCAATTCGCACTTCGTGCGAGAGGTCTTTCGACAGACTGAGGCGGCACCGTAAGATGCCGCCTCATTTTTATTATCAGTATACCTCACAGCCTGTGTAGTAGAACTCCAGTATCTGCTTGTAGTCCCAACCCCAGTAGGTCGCAAGGGCGTGTGCGCCATTCTGGCTCATACCAACGCCGTGACCGTAACCATAGGTGGTGAATGTGAACATATCCGTTGCCGAGTCGTAGCTTATGTCAAATGCGTGAGAGCGTATGGAGAAATCCATTATCCACTCGCGGAATACACGTCCCGTCAGCTTTACGACATCGCCGTAGCTGTCGGTGTAGGTGTGATAGCCGCCGACGTTCATCTGACCGACATAGTTGCCCTCGATGTAGTCCTCGATGACCAGCCAGCCCGACGGGTCGCCCGAAAGCTCGATGCCTGTTTCCTCGTAAACTCTGGCCTTAATGTCATCAGAGGAGAAAGAAGCCGTGCGGCCGTAGTTTGGGTCGTACATCTCGTCAAGCTCACAGTATTTGCTGATAAGATAGGGATAATCGTTGCCCCAAGTGTTAAGGCTGGACGCGGTATAGCCTGCCGAGGATGCCGAATATACCGACTGGATGATATCTCCCTTATAATAGATAGTATCACCGATGACCGACTCAACAAGCACCCTTACGGAGTCCGAAACGTTGTCGCTCACGATAACATTCGGGTACATTCCATAGAGGTTGTAGTACTTGACATAGGTGTATGCCGCAACCGCCTGTGCCTTGATAGCCTCGGGCGCAAAGGTGTAGCCTACTTCTGTCTGGGTGATGCCCGATATGATATCCAGCGCTGTGCCTGAGATAAGCTCGCCGCCGTCCATTACATAAAGTATCTCGTTTGCAGCGTCTGAGTCAGGCTCGGTTATATCAGGCTCGTCGTATATCTCCTCGGGCGTCGTTGCGGTGGTGTCCTCAGCCTCGTCATCCACTCTGATTCCGCCGCTGTAAGGGTCAGCCGTGGTGGTAGCCTTTGTAGTGGTGGTCGTTGCGCGTGTCGTGGTAGTGGTAGCCGCTGTTGTGGTCGTCGCTGCTGTGGTAGTCGTTGCAGCCGTAGTCGTGGTGGCTGCGGTAGTTGCGGCTGTCGTGGCTGCCGTCGTAGCAGCCGTGGTGCTTTCAGGCTCTTCCACATCCTCGGGGACTACGATAAGCTCCTCTGTTTCATCGGGGGATATTATCAGCATATCATCCTCTGTGATATCGCTGCCCTCCACAACATCCATGCTTACAGTCGCACAGGAGGTATAAATCACCCTGTCAGCCATAGGCGGCTGACGGAAGTTCATAAGCTCGATAAACACCGAGCCTGTCTGTGAGGCCTCGGGGACGATGAAATCGACCGTTCCCTGTCCGTTTGGGGCATCCTCAGCCTCCTCGGACATCACAGGCTCTGTCGCCGTATTCTGCATGACCGAGGTCGTGTCGGACGGCTCAGCTATGGGCGGTGTTTCCACAACGCCCATGACGCCGCAGGTGAATATGTAAGCGCAGCATATACACAGCGCGACGATCAACTTTGTCAATGATATCTTCTTCATGTTATCTCCGTTTTCATCTCATGTCTGTCATACAGCAGGGTCTTCAAGGCCGTTTTCTTTAATATATTCAGCCATGCCCTTTACAAGCGAAACATCCCATGTTCTTCCGCTCCACCAGTTGCCATATGCCGCATAGTAGGCATCGAAATACTTGATGCTGTCCTTGCGGACTATCTTGTTGATATCCACTGTGGGGTTTTCATTGGGGCGAACCTTTCTCGCAACGATGACCAGCCTCATATCGTTGAAGCCCGTGGACTCGTCACAGGTGGAGAGCGTCAGCAGCTCATCGCCGTATTCTATATCCACACCTGTTTCAAACAGGCTTCTGTCCATGCACTCGAGTATGTAGTTGTAGAACTCCGAGCTGTTTGCAAAGTACACCTGATCGTAGTAATCGAACACCTCGCCGTACTCGTCCGTGGTGTTGACAAGGAACACCGAGAATATCTTGTACTTGTTGTCATGATACAGCGTGTTGAAGTCGATGACAGGCGACACCTTGAGGAAGTCGAGCTGCTTATAGTTGCTGAGCGCCGAGAACTGATATTCATACAGCATATTGTGACCGTAGAGTATGGTGTTGTTCGGCATCTGGTCGGGAGATATCTTTCCCTGATAATCCGCGAAGATATTGCCTGCAAACAGGTAGTTTCTGCCGAAATCATGGTGCAGATAGAACTCCTCCGCGAGATGCGGCTGTTCAACTATCTGCTGGCAGAATTCACAGTAGCCGTATGTCGTGTAGGTGTTGCAGTGCATGAATCTTTTCGCGAGATACGGATCGCTCTCGATCTGCAGACACAGATCACAGGTACCATTCGTTTCAAATCTGCTGCAGCGCTCAAACATCTCATTGTCATGTGACTGCATAACGGGATAGTTTACATTGGTTCCCTGTATGTTAATCCAGCCCGCAAAGTCATTATTGGCGTCGTACAGCGCAGCGTATTCCTCGTTCACCGTACCCTCGGGCAGCTTTTCTATCTGCTCCTTGGTGGGGGTCTGGTTCTTGAGCGCGATGATGGTAGTTTCTTCGCCGCTAGTAGTCGTTATCGTACCCTCGATACCGCCGCTCTCATCGCCTGTTATCATAAAATGCTGTACGATAAGCACGAACGCGAAAACCAGAATTCCGAGCGAAACAAGGAATATGATCTTTCGGAATATCTCTGTGGTGCTGTCACCCTTCCACGGAATAAGACCCGTGACTATGCTTTTGAAAAAGCTCTGCTTTCTCTTTTTCTTCTTTTTTTTCTTCTGAGGCGACAGCCCCATATCCATTTCTGCCATTTTGCTCATTCCTTTCAAAACAGGGCATCCACCCCGAGAACTAGTGATTAAGATCAGCCCTCATAGCCGAAGATCATTTCAGCGGGCCATTTTCTGCCGCCCCACGAGCCGCCGAAGTACTTGTAATAAGCGTCGAAGTACAGCGGATCGGGGTTGTAGTACGCCTTGCTTACATCAACAGTGGGATCCTCGCCCTCGCGCACACGTCTTGCAAAAAGCACCCATCTCAGATCCCAGTCGCCATAGTCAAGGATGCAGGTGGACAGTGTTATCAGCCTGTCGCCGTACTTCAGATCGACATCGGTATAGAACGTGCTGCGGTCGAGTATCTTTGCGATATATTCATCGAAATCCGCCTTGGTCTCGAAGTTTCTGCCGCGAAGGTAATAGAACACATCGCCCTCGGATTTCTTGGTATTTACAAGCATACCGCCGAAGATCTTGTAGGTATGCTCCTCGTAAAGAGTGCTGAACGTGAATGTCGGGTAGGTCTGATAGAAGCTGATATCAGAGGGATCTCTGCCCGGCTTGTAGTTGAAGTACTTCGTGACCTTTCCGAAATACTCGCCCGACGCCATGTTGTGACCGTAAAGGATGATGTTGGCAGGCTCGGAGTCCGCGGTGATAGGCTCACGGTAGTCTGTGAATATCGAGCCGCCGAGGTTCTTTTCCTTCTCGAAATTGTGGTCGAGGTAGAAATCGTTATCCTCACCCTGAACAACGGGATAATGCACGAACGGCGCATCCGCTTCGCCCATAGTGATCCAGCCGACGATGTCATCATTCTTTTCGATGAGCGTCTTGAACCTTTCCATTATCACAGGCTTGACGTCCTCAGGCTTGGCATTTTCGCCGCCCTGCAGGGTCATGCTGCCCGTGCCGCCCGATAACTGCTGCTCCTGCTCCTGCTGGAGCGCGCTGTCGTATTCCGCCGCGATATCGCTGTCGGCATTGTTGCCTGCCGCCCTGCGTCCCTCGTAGACGATAAGGCTTGTCAGCGAGATGATAAGCACTAGCGCCGAGATCAGAAATATCACCTTTCTGATGATCTCAACGGGCTTGTCGCCTTTCCACGGGATGATGTATTTTACGACCTTCATCAGTGTGTTGTCTTGTTTTTTTGCGTAATTTGCCATTTACTCAAGTCCTTTCATGCTATCCGCTCATTCGCCCGAATAGCTCAGAAGCTTTTTCTTGTCCCAGTTGCTGCCGTACCACTCGCCGCCTATTCTCGCGTAGAAATAGTCGAACAGCTTTGCATTGTAGTTTCGCGTTGCGAGCGATGTGTCAACATACTCGCTCTCGCCCGGGCGCACCTTTCGCGCAAACAGCACCCAGCGTGTGTCTACCTCCTCGCCAAGCGGCCAGTAGCAGGTGGACAGCGTAAGCAGCTGATCTCCGTAGGTTATGTCAACGTCAGTGAAGAACCAGCTTCTGTCCATAACGTTGATGATGAAGTTATTGAAGTCGGCCTTGTTTCGGAAGCTGGTCTTGCTTGCGTACTTGAACACCTCGCCGTATTCCTTCTGGGTGTTTACAAGTATGCCTGCGAATATCTTGTATGTCTGACTGCCCTGCTGCGGTGTCGCAAGCATCACAGTCGGGCATTTCTTGTAGATGCGTATAGGCTCGCGGCTTGCGTCGTAGGGTACATAGTATCTTACAGAAGCGAAAGCATCGCCGTTGTACATATTGTGACCGAACAGGATGATGTTCTCATCCGTGCCGTCCCACTTGTTCTTGTAGTGCGAGAATATGGTACCCGAAACGGACTCGTCGCCGTAGAAATCCTTTGTGAGATATTCCTCGTTGTCATCGCCCTGCACCACCACGTCGTCCAGACCCATGCCTGTTATCTTGATCCACGCTCTGGTGTCGGGGTTTTTGGAGATAAGATTGTCAAAATTCACGTTAAGCGGAGTATTGACCACGGGAGTTACGTCGATCTCCTCGGTTTCATACGTTTCCTCAGGCACAGGCTCCTCGCCTGCAGCCGTTGAAACGGGCGCGGTCAGAATGATCTCAGGCGGATTTTCCAGATCCATGTGGATGACCTCGTCGCGCTCAACGCCTGCATCCACGCGAACATTATTGTTTATCTCTGTTCCTTTCTTCGCGCCAAACATGGTTTTAAACAGAACGAATAAAGTTATAACAAATACCAGCACCGCTGCTATCATCACCAGCTTGCGTAGTTTTTCGGTGCTGCTGTCGCTGCTCTGCGGAAATACCGCCTGCACACAACGGACAAATATATTCTTGGGTCTTCCCTTTATCTTGTCCTGCCTGGGCTGTCTTTTAGGCGCGGGCGCGTCGTAAAAATCCAGCTTATCCAGCGCGATATCACGGGAGACCGTTTTTTTCTTCTTTTTAGGCTTCTCTGTATAATTAGCCATTTATATCATCACCTTTCATAAAGTGTGTCATTCAGTCATTATCATAAGCTCCAGCAGCATCAGCGCTTTCCTCACCGCCTGCGCACGGATATAGTCGCGCTCGTCATAGTCGCTGCCGCTCTTCACCTCAAACACATAGCGCTTGCTGTGTACGCGCTCCTTGCTGCGCACCGCGATACATACCTCGCCGACAGGATGCTCGTCCGTGCCGCCTGTCGGCCCTGCAACGCCTGTCGTGGAGACCGCGAGCGCCGCGCCGCTTAAATCCAGCGCGCCCTTTGCCATCTCCTCCGCACACTGTATGCTGTACTCGCTGTACTGTTGGAGCGTCCCCTCGCTCACGCCCAGCACAAGCTGCTTGATGCGGTTGGAATAGCTGCACACGCCCAGCTCTATCACAGAGCTGCTGCCCGATACAGCAGTGACCGCTGCACAAACAAGTCCGCCCGTGCAGCTCTCCGCTGTCGCTATCTTTATGCCGCGCTCGCCGCACGTCTTTACGATGTGCCGCGCAAGCTGCTTTATCTCGCTGTTTATCTTCTCGTAATCGTTCATATCAATCAAAAAGGTCGATGGTACGCTCGCCGCACCTGAAACGCTTTATCTCAGTTTCAGCAACCGCCTTTTCCACCAGCGCGTCAAAGTCAAAGGAAGCCTCGGCAGCGCGTATGTCCTCGATGCGCGGCTTGGTCTTGGGATGCTTCGGGGAGAATACCGTGCAGCAGTCCTCGTAGGGCAGCGTGGATGTTTCATAGGTATCTATCTTACGTGAGATGTCGATTATCTCCTTCTTGTCCATGCCGATAACGGGACGGAATACGGGATACTCCGCCGCCTCGTTGGTACAGTACAGCGCGGTCAGCGTCTGGCTTGCCACCTGTGCAACGCTCTCGCCCGTGATTATCGCGCCGTAGCCGTCGCGGTCGCATATCTTGTTTGCTATCTTGACCATAAGTCTGCGCATCAGCACCGTGAAATACTCCTCGGGGCAGTTGTCACGAAGAGCCTCCTGCAGCTCAGTAAACGGCACACAATAGAACTTGATATCGCCGCAATAATCGGTCATCCTCTCCGCGAGCGCCTCTACCTTCATGCGCGCTCTTTCAGAGGTGTAGGGCGGGCTTACATAGTGGATGCAGTCCACCACAAGTCCGCGCTTCGCCATCATGTAGCCTGCAACGGGGCTGTCGATACCGCCCGAAAGCATCAGCAGAGCCTTGCCGCTGCTGCCGACAGGCATACCGCCCGCGCCGACGATGCGCTGTGCGCTGAGATAAGCGCCGTTGTCGCGTATCTCAAGACGTACAGTGACCTCAGGCTGGTGTACATCCACCTTGAGATAAGGGAATGCGCTCAGCACCACTCCGCCAAGCTCCTGCTGTATCTCGGGGGTCTGCATGGGGAATTTCTTATCCGCACGCTTTGCCTCTACTTTGAAGGTCTTTGCGCCCTCAAGCGCGTCACGAAGGTACTCCTTAGCATTCTCTGCGACTACCGCGAAATCCTTGGGAAATACCGCGCTGCGCTGTATCGCGCCGATGCCGAATATGTAGCTCAGGCGCTTCACCACCTCGTCCATATCCACCTCGGACTCGGGCGTTACATATATCGTTGACTGTCTGCGGAAGTAGGTGAAATCTCCCAGTGCTTTCAGTCTGCGCTTTATATTCTTGGTGAGGATGTCCTCGAATGTGGACTTGTTGAGTCCCTTGAGCGCTATCTCACCGTACTTTACCATTACAATCTCTTTCATTTATCTTCTGAACCTTTCAATTCCTTTTCTGATATTCTCAACGAGGATGTCAAGCTCCTCCTCTGTCGTGTCTGCGCACATACTCACGCGTATCGCGCTGTCGGCGTCCTTGTCCGAAACGCCGAATGCCGCAAGCACGCCGCTGGTCTTGCCCTTTGAGCAGGCTGAGCCGCTTGAAACGTATATCTCCTGCTGCTCCAGCGAATGCAGCATTATCTCGCTGCGCACGCCCTTTATGCTGAAATTCACGATATTCGGCACGCATTTATCCGTGGAGTTGAATGTAACTCCCTCCAGCCCGGACAGCGCTGCAACAAGATGCTCTTTCAGCTGTGCAAAGCGCTCGGCGCTGCCGCGATAGCTCTTCACCGCCGCCGCAAGTCCTGCGATAAGCTCGACAGGCTCTGTGCCGCTGCGCTGCTTCTTCTGCTGTCCACCGCCAAGCAGCAGCGGCGTGAAGCGTATGCCCTTTTTCACATACAGCGCGCCGATGCCCTTAGGGCCGTGTATCTTGTGACCTGAGATGCTGATAAGGTCGCCGTCCAGCGGCACTTTCAGGAAGCCCTGCACCGCGTCGATATGTACGACGGTCTTTTCATTCTTGCGCTTTACCAGCTTGTACAGCCGCTTTACATCGACCGTGTAGCCTGTTTCGTTGTTGACCGCCATGCAGCTCACCAGCACGGTCTTAGCGTCCACCGCGTCAGCGATAGCCTGCTCGAAGTCCTCATGGTCTTTCGGGGACAGGCGCACGACCTCGCAGCCCTCCTCCTCAAGCCTTGCTATGGGGTTAGCTACGGCGGGATGCTCCATCGCCGTCGTGACTATCCTGTTGCCGTTTCTGCGGTAGGTCTGCACGACGCCGTATATCGCGGTGTTGTTGCTCTCTGTCGCGCCCGAGGTGAAGTACAGCTCGCCCTCGCCAAGCTTGGACAGCAGCACTCTTCTAGCGGCGCTTATCACCTTTTCGGACTCGATGCCGAGCCTGTGCAGGGAGCTTGCGTTGCCGAAGCACTCCCTCATGGTATCGGTAACAGCCGCCACCGCCTCAGCGCACGGCTTTGTGGTTGCGGCATTGTCGAGATATATCATTCTAAAATGTTCTCCCAAAATAACGTAATGGGCAATAGCCCTTGCGCACATAACTGTACATAGTATAGTATAGCATATTTCTCACGATTTGAACAGTGCTTTTTTAAATTTTTCACGTTTATTTCAAGGTTATTACAGAGTTGTTACAAAAGGTTACAAAACGGTTACAAAACCAGCCGAAAAGGTTACTGAATTATTACAATTTAAGAAATTCGGTTACAATTCTGTCATAGATCATTGATTTTTTATCCTGCCCGTGCTAGAATAAGGTCAGAAAGAAAAAATCTTTAGAAATTAATAATCCTCCAAATTCCCAGAGCACCTCCGACACCCGTCGGGGGTGTTTTGGGTTCTTATTTTTTATATTGACGATTTGAGCGGGATGTTGTATAATATGATTTGTTCGACGCTCATATATAAAACCGTGATATCGGCGGTTTGGTTGCAGAGTGCGTAGCGGCTAACGGTCTGCATCAATAATATGGATATCAGATCAGCTTGATCGTTGTAATGTTATCGGCTGACTGAGCCTGAATTATTTCATTTCGGGAGGTAAGGTTTTTGGAAGGAAGGATATTTGAGATCATCACAAGTGACAGAAAAGGCAAAGTAGATACCAGAAACGACAATGTCGGCATTATAACTATATTCGATCTTGCAGATGATGTGCAGGAAAATGCAACAGTGGAATTTGAGCTGGAATCAGATGACAACGGCGAACAATATGCAAGATTCATAAGGACGGTCGAAAGGAACCAGACAATATTCAACACAGAAGACAGAGATAGATGGTATGAATGGGGCGAGAACGAGGAAAATGATTTTTTGACCAATATCGTTCCTAGAATTCAATTAGATATAAGATCAAACCCCGAAAAAGCATACAAGCTCTGGGCAATAGATCTGTATGATTATACAAATGACAGATATGCCGATCTTAAAACGCAGAACACACCGTTCTTTACCTGTTCAAAATACAACTATAAAGGCAAGCCTTATGACCCTGCATACGCAGTTTCATTCAACAAAAAAGATTATGAATACTACCGTAGAAATTACCCCGAATGTGATATCTACTTCTGGATCAACTGGACTCAGCTTGAATACAAGACCTTTCGTGTGCAGCCTGTCTATGGCGTTTGGAGAGCTCCATTCGCAAAAATGGCACAACTGATAGAATCTAAAGAAGTGGCGCTGCATACATACGCACACAGGGTCAACGATGACCACAACGCAAAAGACAGCTATATTTTCAGTCTTGCAGATGAAAACGTTTTTGAAAAGATCCTCTAACGACCGACAAACAAAAGAAGATCCGCGTATCAGAAAAGGAGATCACCTTTGTTCAATTCAAAAGAGCAATTAACAATAGATCAAGCTGCCGGAATATTAAAGATCACTGTACGAGCAGTCAGAGCGCTGATAAGCGAACAGAAACTGGCAGCAAAACGCATCAACGACCAATGGTTCACCACACGGGATGCCCTGAATGAATATATCAGAAAAAATGATATTGTTATTGAGCCGGATGATCACGAGCGTCTTACAGATGAAATACCCGAGATCGTTGCATTAAGCTTTTTTTCAGGTGCAATGGGTCTTGATATAGGAATGAAAAAAGGCGGCATAAGATCATTGCTCGCTTGTGAATTCGACAGATCATGCCGAATGACTATCCAGAAAAACGCCCCTGATATCGGGCTGATCGGTGATATCAACAAGTATAATGCAGATGACATATTGAAAATGGCAAAGATACCGAAAGGACGCAAGGTCGATGTCATCTTCGGAGGGCCGCCCTGCCAAGCCTTCAGCACCGCAGGTCACAGAAAAGGTTTTGATGATGCGCGAGGTAATGTTTTTCTAAAATATCTGAATATCGTGAACGATATAAAACCCACATACGTCGTGATAGAAAATGTACGAGGATTATTGTCAACTCCGTTTGGCTGCAAAGAGCATAAAGAACCGATCAAAGGCGGTGCTATGCTGATAATTCTGGATAAATTGCGGGAGATGGGATATTCAGTTACCTTTGATCTCTACAATGCCGCATATTTCGGCGCACCTCAGATACGCGAGCGCGTGGTGATCATCGGAAAACTGGGAGATGATAAAGTCAGCCATCTGCAGCCCACACATAACGAGGACGGTACAAACGGACTTATGCCATGGAGAACTTTGCGTGACGCATTGTCTGTTCTGCCTGAAAACGTGGAGCATCATTATATTGAATTCCCCGAAAAAAGGCTTAAATATTACAGGATGCTGAAAGAGGGGCAGTATTGGAAGCACCTGCCTCCCGATATGCAAAAGGAAGCGCTGGGAAGATCGTTTTATCTGGGCGGAGGAAAAACAGGCTTTTTAAGAAGGCTCTCATACTCCAAGCCATCACCGACATTAGTTACTAACCCTACTATGCCTGCAACAGATCTGGCACATCCTATTGAAGATCGCCCGTTAAGCGTCGAAGAATACGCTTGTATTCAAGAATTTCCGCAGGACTGGGTAGTGTGCGGCTCTGTATCAGAGCAATATAAGCAGATCGGAAACGCTGTACCTATCAGGCTTGGCGAAGCTATCGCCAAAACGCTCAAGGATGATATGAACGGGATAAAATATAATGCAGACAGCTTCAAATATTCACGATATAAAAACACCGATGAAGTATCATGGAACGAATACATGAAAAAACAGCTTGAAAAAGCAAACAAAGATCGCTCGTGTGACAGATAACGACATGCAACAAACAGAGCGTACAAACAAACTGACAACGAATGTAACGATTCAGGAGGATCTTCACCTATGTATAAGATATTAATGGTCTGCCACGGCAATATCTGCCGCTCGCCCATGGCGGAGTTCGTGCTGCGCGATATGCTTAAAAAGCGCGGTATAGAGGGCATTGAGGTCGCTTCGGCCGCCACCTCGACAGAGGAGATAGGCAACGGCGTACACCGCGGCACGCGCGAGGTGCTGCACCGCCTCGGCATCGACTGCTCATTCAAGCGCGCAAGGCAGATGACCACTGCTGACTATGCGAAATACGATCTGCTGCTCGGCGCGGACAGCCGCAACTATATAAACATGAACCGCATCGCAGGCTCTGACCCTGATGGCAAGATAAGACGGCTCATGGATTTCACAACGCGTCCGCGCGACATCTCCGACCCGTGGTACACAGGGGATTTCGACGCGACCTATGCCGATGTCAAAGAGGGCTGCGAGGCGCTGATAGAATATCTTTACGAGCAGGGCATCATCTCATGAGAACACTTGAACGCGCGCATCCGCTGTGCTGCTTTCTGTATATCCTCGCGGTGCTTGCCGTGACGATATTTACGCGACATCCGCTGCTGCTTGGCTGCTCTGCTGCTGGGGCGGCGCTGCTGCTCGTGCTGTCGGGGAAATGGCGCACGGTGCTTTGGATGCCGCTTGTCGTGCTGGTCTGTGCAGTGACTAATCCCATATTCTCGCACAACGGCGATACCGTGCTTTTTTTCGTATCGCACCTGCCTGTAACTCTTGAATCTGTCGCCTACGGCGCGGTTTTCGGGCTGATGCTCGCCGCTTCCGTCGGCTGGAGCGTTGCGGCGGTGCGCTTTATTACAAGCGACAAGTATATCTGGCTCTTCGGCA
>SVMQ01000005.1 GCA_015067375.1 Oscillospiraceae bacterium
TTTTCTGAAAATCATCGGAGATTTTTTCTCACAATTTAAGTTGTGCGGTTTCGACGCTTTTCTGAAAATCATCGGAGATTTTTTCTCACAATTTAAGTTGTGCGGTTTCGACGCTTTTCTGAAAAAATACCCACAAAAATGTCATGCTACTTGAAAAAAATGTTGATATAATGTATAATGATACTGACAAGCAACGGAATCCATTGTGAAGAAGGAGATGGAGAAAATGTTCATAAACCTCACAAATCATCCGAGCGAAAAATGGTCCGAACATCAGCGGTCAGCGGCAGAGAAGTACGGGAATATCCTGGATATGCTTTTTCCTGATATCTCACCGATGGCAGACGCACAGGAGACCGATCAGATAGCCGCGGAACTAGCGGAAAGTATCATAAAAAGATCACCAAACGCAGTATTGTGTCAGGGCGAAATGACTGTATGTTTCCGTGTGGTAAACAAGCTCAAAGTTGCAGGAATAACAGTGTTGTGTGCCACGACAGAACGCAGGGTGATCATGGAGGAGGCTGAAGGCGGTCAGAGTATAAAAAAGGCCGTATTTTCATTTGTAAGATTCAGAGAGTATTGATCAAGGAGAATAAAATAATGAAACAGTTTTTCGCAACCATCACTATGCAGGCAGCAAGACAGACAAAATATGTTATGGCAGACGGCACAGAGGTACTGACAGAACTCACCCGCTTTCCGTCTGTAATAATGCTGGAAAAAAATCTCCGCGCCGAGGACAGCGATGAAGATTATGAGCTGATACTCATTCAGGTGGACGATGGTTCAGATAAGGTAAAACAAAACTATGAGCTGTATCTCGAGGAACTTGAACAGCTGTCGGACAGACTTGGCAGGAATGTAATATTTAAGGAAGAAAACCGCATCATCGTACCCGCTGATGAAAGCCGTTGCAAGCACTCGGAACTGTTCAGGAAAATATGCGGAAAATACAAAGACAAGGCTGAGGTGTTTATGGAACTCACCTACGGCACAAAGCCCACCACAATAGACCAGTACTGTACGCTTGTATATGCGGAAAAAGCAAAGAAATGCAGGATTGCGGGTATTTACTATGGATTGTACTCGTTCAATACCGACGCACCCTCGACCATATTCGATATCAAATATATGTATGACATGAGTATGCTGATAAACAGCATTGCCGACATTCCGGGAGCGGACATTGATAAGGCGCTGTCACTCCTGGGAGGTCAGTGATATGAATACCAACGATGTAAAGACCACATGGTTTATCCTTAATCGTGCAATAAATACAGAGGAAAACATTTCCGATGTTCAGCTTGAATATCAGTATGCGGCAGAAAGAGGCGATATATCCGAGGAATGTATACTGCCCCTCTCAAGGGCAGTGGCAGAGTGCTTCAACGGATTGTACCACACAGCTTTAAGCAGGCACAGCCAGAATGTTCAGGAAGGTCTTTCCGTTGCGGTTGAATGTGCCATGGAACTATGCCTTCAGGCGGATGAATTCATGCGGCTCATCAGAAATTACAACCCCGAGAAACAAGCCTTTTTTACATATTTCATGAGTGCCGTTCACAACAACTACACAAAACGAGCATACGAAATGATAAGTTCTGACAGGACAGGCGGACTTACCAACACTCTGTCACGCCGTCAGCGTGAGACCGTCAGCACTGCAGCACGAGCAATGGCAGAACTATCCTTTAGTATTCCCTACGAGCATCTTTCCGATGAACAAAGGGATGAGGTCATATCCAGAATGGGTGAGCTCGGATGCGCTACGACAGGTCAGACGGTGGAAAGGCTCATGCGGGATTTTACCCTCAGCGAGGTGGACTCCTATGACGGAGCAACAGACGGATGGGAACGCTCCCAACCCACTGCCGATATTTTCGAGGATGTATATGCCGATGACTGCGTCAGGATACTTGCCCTGATACGTCAGATGGCGGACTGCGGCAAAGCTTCAGAGGCTGAAATAAACATTGCGATGCCGCTGATAGTGATAAACTACTGTACGGATGTTATCAGCGGAAGGATGAACACTGCCGCCCGTTATGAGGCTCATCTGACAGGCAGGTCGCAGGACGAGATATTAAAAGGATTATCCAAAGATCTGCCATCGTATTTTATCCGTGAGGATTATGCCGAACTGGAAGGTTTTTTCAACGCCACGGAGATACTGGAACAGATCGAACAGATGATAGAAGATAAAGGGAAATTTCCCACAAGGACAGGTTTGTTTAGGGCTATGTTTCCTGATACGGATCCCACAAACATGAACAAAAAATGTGATAAGATAGCGAGGATCATAAAAGAACTTCTTTGATAGAATTAACGAGGTAAGTCCCATGAAGAACATATATATCGGTTACATAAGCGTGTTCAGAACAAATGAAAATGATACCGCAGAGATAACATATTCCCTGTCACTCAGCGGCAGGGCAGATAGAATAAATGCCAAGCTTTCCAACGAAGCATGCTGTAAGGCCGCTATAAACAACATAGCTCTTAACAAACAGGCTGAAAAGCTTGATATGGCTATATGTATCATATCCCCCGGGGTACAGACAGTGCAGTCCTCTTATAATTATTTCAAGAAACGCATCAGCGAATATCACAAAGAGGTGACAAGCGATATCGAGATATGCAGTGTGAATATATCCGACAGCGATGAACAAAATAACGTATTCAGCAGCACGCTGAAAGCTATCTCGGATAAGATAACAGAATTTGCACAGGCAAACGATGAGGATATTGCGATACACCTCGACATCTCCGGCGGAAAAAGGAACGCCGTGATACTTATACAGCTGCTGACAAAGTGCCTTTCTTACTACGGATACAAGACCCATGCCTATTATGCGGAACTGACAGGAACGAACGAGGGCAGAGTGGTAAGCTGTGACACCTCTTACCGACAGATGGATATATTGGATTCGGTGAACGAATTTCTGTCCCACGGAAATGCATTTCCGCTTCATAAGACCCTGTATTCCGGCATAAATCACCGCACGGACATACTGATAAAAGCAATGTACGATATCAGCGAGACCATCACGCTCTGCCGCACCAAAGAGCTGCCGGAAAAAATGCAGCGTCTGCACAGCGCGGTTACGAATTATAGAAACACAGCAGGACAGTCACACATTACAGATGATGAACTTATGATATATATCCTGCTCCCGCTTATCGAAAAGAAGTTTTTCAACGGCGAGGGCGAGCCTGACCTGTGCAGAGTTATCAGATGGTGTATCGACAACGGACTTATTCAGCAAGCACTGACGATATATGCACAGCTTATCCCGAAATATATCTTTGATAAAGGGCTGATAGCCAATGCAAGATTACTGCTGCAGGCAGTGGCGGAGAGAAACAACAACCGCGAGGATTATTTTGAAGCACTGACCGAGCTGACCATAACAGAGGATAACGATAGAAGGAACCAGCTCTCCAGATTAAGAAACGTCCGATATATCGGAGAGAACGAGCTGCCGTACAGGGCTGTACTGGGAGTGGACCGAACAACCGTGCAACATGTGATAGCAGACGTGATGCTTATAAAAAAGATACGTCACTGCGTAAGTCACGCAGATACAGCCATAAATGCAAATCAGGCATACTGTACTTATGCATTCGATACATACGGGTATAAAACCTACCAAAACAACGGCTTTACTATATCGAATATAATAGAGGATGTATGCCGTGCGCTAGACAGGCTTGAAGCAGCAGTAACGGAAATGGCAGACTAGTCCGCTCACTGATATATCCATCGGATATCTATAAACGCAAAAATATCGGCGCAGAAGTGCCGATATTTTTTTATAAAAAACAACGGAAGCGCAGATAAATGCACTTCCGTTGTTTGTTTTGCCGTTGGTATTGCCGTGGTCGGTACAGGGTTGTTTAGCCACCGTACATTTGTGTTATGCACTAATTCAGTTGAAGAACTAAAAAAGTATCAATCCCCACGCGTACGAGAAGATACTACAATAAAAGGAGATGCCAATATGTTTCAATCCCCGCGCGCGTGCGAGACAACACAGGAGATGACCGAAAATGATGAAGGAGATGTCAATATGTTTCAATCCCCGCGTGCGTGTGAGAAGGCATTGCAGAAGCGCACAAATAAACGCTGATCAAACCCTCTGCATAATAATATTATATCACCAAAAACGGGATCTGTCAAGCAAAAATGAGTAACCGTCCACGCAATAAGGCTGTCCAAAAGCAGTGCAACTCTACTGCTGCAAACACCATCGTTTTGTTGACATACAAAATTCTATATGGTATAATTATCACACGCCATAACAGGATTACTATATCGTTCAGGAGGTGTGCTATGTCCTGTAAAACGGAGCTGATATATTCTGCTGATGACACCAATATGATATTGAGCGACCTGTCCGTCAAGATACACGGAGCAATAATGGGACTTCTGCCGCACAGCTATGCAGAGCAGCTTCATAAGGGCACGTTACAGCCGTTTTCGCTTCATGCTGCCGCTTCTGATGGTAGGATAACGGTGCATCTCTGCACGCTCTGCGACAGCGCGGATATCATAGCAGACGCATTATGCGAGGCTGACGAGCTACCGATATACGGAATGCCGCAGCCGATAAGGCTCATATCCTACCAGAGAGATCAAACCCCTCCGCCCGAACAACTCGCCGCGATGTGCAGCGGAAAACGCTTCAGGCTGGAGCTTCTGTCCCCTGCCGTTATCAAAAAGGGCGGAAAGCCATTCTGTACACTGAATATCGGAAGATATTTCCGCTCTGTCGCGGATAAGCTGCAGGAATTCAACGGCATCGGGCTGGACACAGAAAAGCTGTGCTCGGATATATCATCAGCGGATCTGACTGATGTTAAGCTGTCCGCTACGAGCCACAATGTCAGCGGCACCCTATATACAGGCATTCTGGGGTATATGGATATCCGATTCAACAACGATATCTCCCACGAAATGAGTATGCTGCTTGCCTATGCGCAGTATTCGGGAATAGGCGCAAAGACCGCGCTGGGAATGGGCGCGTTCAGGATACATAGTATATAACGAAAGCTCTCCGACAATGCTTCGGAGAGCTTCTTTGTGTTATGAGACCTCGCACTGCACGCGACAGAGAATGGCAGTACAGACCGATCAATTCCTCGGTATCAAAACTGACTTCAGGAATGCTTTCAGCTGTTAAGCATTTTCTTTATCTTCGCTTCGTGTGCACAATATCCGAACAGACGCCGCAGCTCGTCAAGAGTAAGGTCGGCAAAATATGAGCCTTTGTATCTGCATATCATGCTGCACCAACGCCTTATATTTTCATTGTTGTGTTTGCCCGATACTCCGAAATGCTTGCTCACCGCCTCCTGATTCCTTTCACCTAAACGAAGGATCTGATAGAACTCGTTCGCATTTGCCGCGCCGCGCCTTTTCAGTCCGAAAAGATAGGTGCAGGCGAAACGATAAAACGACTCATCAGTGCCATGGATATCGATATTCTTCACCAGCGTGATAAGCTCTTTTTTAGTTTTCACAAGGCTCACCTCTCTCTGTATTTCAGGATATCCTTTATCGATACCATCTCCGGCGGTGAAATTATATCATCATTGTCTGAAGCATATTTATCGGCTAATGCCTTGGCGTCCGTTTCCTTGTTATTTACCATAAGCTGAGTACATCTTGTTTTTACCGTACCGAAGCCATCAGCCTTGTAGCCGCCGAGTTTCAGAGAGATGTGTTTTCCGACTCCCAGCGAAAACATAAGCAGCTGCAGCTGTTTCTCAAAAAGATCCTTGAAGAACACTCTGCCCTTAAAGGTAACATTCTTGCTGACAGCCTCGATGCTTTCGTTTTTGGACAGATCGCGTGGCTCACAATCAGTATAATAGAATTTATATCCATAATAAACAGCGTTTTTATGATCATCAAGATCCCAGTAATTACTTGTCGCCGTCGAGGGAGAAAACTGCTGCGGTACGGGAAGCTGTACAAGTGAGCACTTTTCCGCCTGCATATCCGTGAATCTTACCTTACTTCCAAGCGACATAGCACCGAACATATCACAAACGATGCAGACTTGTATATTGCCGTCCTCGTCAGGCTTTGGAACACAGTGATGTTTTTGGTTCTCGGTCACTCTGGGAGAACTATATTCATATTTGACCACTCTTCTGCCGTGATCTTGTACAATTCTCGTTTCTCCATTGTACAGCACAGGGACTTGTATCTTATTCATGGGGATGCAGGCTTCAGACGATGCCCGCGCCACCTGCCGCACAGCACCTTTCAGCGAGGATGCAGGGATGATAGTCTGCGTCTGACTTACGATGCAGTTCCCTCTGAATTCACTGAAGCCGCTACCGATGTACAGGTTATCCACTGTGGTGATCTCTATATCCGCGTAACCGCTGAGCTTACCGCGTCGCTTGCTGAGCGAGGTGACAAAATCTGTTTTCACCTCATACGGAAACGGCACAAAACCATAGTTGTCGGGATTATTATTCATAAAGCACCTCCGTATGCAGTGACAGCGCGCCGCTCTCCAGTGAGCTTATCGCCGTTCTTACATCGTCAAATTCAGCGAGCATGACAGGCTTAAGATCATTGTCATAGCCGCCGAAAAGCCTTAAACTGAAATCATTGATATTCACCAGACCATAGCCGCGGCTCTTTCTGCCGCCAATGCAGAGTTCGCCTGTATCCAGTGCGCGCAGAGCTTTGAGAATATATAAAAGCTCCTTTTCTTCCGCATTTTTTACAGTCAGCTTTGCGGGAAAGCTGCCCTTTACGAGAGCCTCAACTGAATTCAACGAGCCGTTGACCGCATTCTGACCTATCGCGGATATAGCGGTATTATAGCGGATATCGGTCTTAACTGTGCTCATATCAGCGAATGCGTCATAAAAAGACACCTTGCTTTTAATGGCAGGCTTTTCGCTGCCGAAAAGCATCTCGGTCTTTTCCTTGCCCAGCATATCCTCAACATAGCCGCGCACCACACCCTTGATACTGCTTCCGGGGATGACATAAACACGTTCGCCGTCAACTGTTCCCGTCAGAAAGCAGGTGTCAGGCTTTGACGGGTCGGTGCGGTTGCTGCTGCCATCCGCGATCATCAACGGACCGTTTGCTGTTATCGTGAATGAGCACACCGCCTCGTTGCATATCTTTTTAAATCTCATGGCAGTTACCCCTCAAGCGAAAATCTCTGTGACAGCTGCGCCTTTAAAGATGCCGCGTCGATACGTTCGATCTTCGTATTTTCAAGCCTCATTCTGCCAAGACCGCGTGTAGTCTTGCCGCCAAATGCAAGGTAATCACCCTCGGTAAGACCGTTGCCCTTAAGGAGCTCCACGATAAATTTAAGGTATTCTCCCTGCTGTTCATCCAGATTCTCCGCGATAAGAATGAAGTCAAAGCGTGTACCCTTTGGTACTATCTCGAAATCGTATTTTGCATGACCACTTACTGCGCCGGTGTCACGGTCGATACCTACACCGTCACGCCTGTCGTAGGCGCACTTTTCACCGATGTATGTGCAGTCCTTGAAACGCAGCTTTCCCGCAATCGCCTTGCCGCCGAAGAGCTTACATACCGTACAGCTCTTATCATAGAGTATCTCTGCTTTTTCGATGTCAGAAAGACGGTCGTCGTCCATTATCTCCCTGTTGTAGCGGTCAGAAACACAGTTGTCAGGAGAATTGTCGAATATATCGCACACGCTTGCGCCGATAGACTGCATTACCGCCTCGAATCTGCTTCTCACTACTCCCTTTACGGATGAGCCGGGAATAACGGGATTTCCTGCGGAATCCTTAAGCACATGATCATCAAGATCAGAGGGATTGAGCGACTCACTGCCTGATGCGCCGATGTGTATAGGATCTACTGCCACCAGCTCTCCTGTGATGACCGTTCTGTTTTCAAATCTGTCATAAAGCATAGTTTTAGTTTATCCTTTCTGCGATTCTGCCGCCCATATTCTCGACTGCCAGTACAGGTAGCCAAAGAAAAGCTCCAGATTTTCCGTGCATTTTTCCTTGTCAGTGTTATAGATATCCTCCATGCACTCCAGCACTATACTGCCGAACATCGTACCGCCGCCGCAATCGTACATCCAGGATTCGCCGCCCTTGCATTTGGACATATTGTAGCGGATAAGCATCTCGATCTCCTCATAGCACTCCGCATCCCTGCACAGGATTGCAATATCGCGGAACTGATTACAGCCAATCTTTCGGTTTTTTTTGTTGTTTTCGTTCTCTTGCTGTTCTTTCTTTTCGTTCGTTTTTTCACTTACGAAAAGCTCGCCTCGTTTTTCGGGCGCTATTCGCTTACCAATGCCTGTTACGATACCTATCAATTCCTGCTTAGTCATTGATTCAGTTCACCCCTACAAGATGTATGTCATGGCAGATCTCGATCCGACCGTAGCCGTCATCGCACTTTCTGCCTATTCCGTTATTCTGCATTTCTGCCAGTAGCTCTGCCGCCTCATCAAGTCTGTCAGGCTTTATCTTAAGCAGAACAGATGTTCCCTTGAGTGCCAGCAGGTCAGGCTGTGTACTTTTCCAATCGTTCCACTTTTTCGATGTATCAAAGCCGCTGTACAGCTGCGTTTGTGCGAAGATCTTCTCGATACCAAAGGGAATATCGCCCTCGCCGAAAAGAGCTTTCTCCCAGCGTGAGTTATACAGCTCATCAGACAGCACCGAGCTGTCGTTGTCAGCGGATATGCAGGCATCCGACATCAGCAGCACCGCAGCCATATCAGATGTGCCGAATCTCTTGTTGAATGCAGTGATACGCTTTTTTATCTCGTCAGCTGTAATTTCAGCAAACGGTGACAGGGAAATTACTCTCATCTTTCCGAATCCGTTTGAGGAATATTTTCCCGCGTATATCACCGTACCCACAGAAATCATTCCGCTGTCGCAGTCATCTATCACCGCTGTAAAACGCTGACCCTTGCGTATCGCGTTCACTGAGAACAACGAACCGTCCTTTGCCGTATCTGTATGATAGCTGATAGCGGTATGCGTGGACATGGACATATCAGGCTTTTCACGGACTGCCTTCTGTGCACCCTCAAGTCTGATAAAGCCTTTAAGGCTCTCCATCCTTCTGACGCTGCCGTCGCAGTCGTCGCAGGCTATCGCGCCGTTCTGATATATCGTGTCCTTTATGCGGTGAGCTGTTCCGTGCTTTTTGCACACTCTCGCGGTAAAGGGGGCAGGGAATGCTCCGTTTTTGTATGCGTCGGAGAATGTCATATCCGAAAAGCTCTCGCATATCTTCCGATAAGCACAGCCGCTGCATTTGCCGTCAGCGTCCTTGACTTCGACGAAATTCAGGCGTCCGCTTTTCGACGGTACATCCGCAAGCGGACACTCAAGCAGTATCTCATTTGCAAATGCCGCACGCAGCACCGAGCCGCGAACGAACTGTTCCGACTCCAGAAAGTTATCAACTGTCCGCACGCCACCGCACATAACATCGCTAAGCAGCTCGAACTCAACTATCTGCTTCATTTATCGTCACCTCCACAAAGCCAAGTCCTCTGCTCTTGCCAAGACCTATGCACTTTATCATTTCTGCGGCAGTAATAAGATAAGCCTCTGCCTTCTGCGCGCAGTCATCAGGATAATGCGCGGTCATCTGTCCGCTGAATACGATATCGTTTCCGTCCTTGTCAAGACGGTCTGCGGTCTGCGTGAATACCAGCGCACCATCGTGAGCCTTTTGCAGATAACGGTTTATCGAAACATTGGTGCGGATAAGATACGAAGATTCCTGTTGTGTAGTCAGGTTATCAAAAACAAGCCTTGAACGCTGAAATCCTGCCTTTCCGAACATCCTGCAGCTAAGACAACTGCAGGGTCTGTCAGCGTTTTCCTTGCCTGTGCAGCCGCTGTCATCGCCGTAAAGCGCCGCTATCTTGCCGAAATTCTCGCGGACTATTCCCTTGAACAGCGTAGCGGGGATATACGGAGCACCGTCAGATTTGATCGTAACGCGTGTTCCCGATGGGTCAACGCCTCCGTTTATATGCAGTGCGGAAAGCAGCTTCACCGAAACATCATATACCTTTTTCATCAGCCTCTCTCCCTTTCAAGTCCTATAAGCTCAAGCAGCTCGTTCCATAGCGTGTATGTCCTGCCGTCCTTTTCGTAGCAACCGCCAACGATACTGTAACCCTTTATCTCGGGGAGCTGTATGCGTTTGTCTGCTTTATCTTCCTTTGCATTCATGTATGCAAAGAACAGATTTGCCTCCTCGATGCTTTCAGCTGTTTCGTAGGCTTCGGCAATGTTATTTATCCTTGTGGTTGCGGTGTTGTTATTTCTGACAGCGCGAACATAATCAAGAATGCTTTCTGCCTCCTCCGCGGAAAACGGCAACATTCCGCTCTCAGAGCCACCCGAATTATAACCATTTAATATCGTATAAGAAAGGCTTCCGCCGCAATCCTCGCGCTTTACCTTTTCCTTTGCGTCGGACAGCTTGTCCTCTGCCGCTTCAAGCATTACCTTTATGGGAGTTCCTGATTTTGCGATACAGGTGCCAACCGATAAGGTTGAACGACAGCTCGGGAATTTCTCCGCGAATCTGCGGTTGTATTCCTTTATAAGTTCAAGCGAGAATTCAACAGCCTTTTTAGCGGGCACTATCATAAAGATGTCATCGCCGCCCATTGCAACTATCTCGAACTTTCTGATACCGCACTTCTGCATGGAGCTGTATACGACCTCGGGCATCGTGGCTTTTACAAATGCGCTGAAATCTATCATATCCGTCAGCTTTGTAAAGCCCTGAATGATACCGCCCATGTTGTTGCCGTCCGCATAGATGACAGCTACCTTATCCGCACTTATATCACTGACAGTCTGCATTTGCGCGATACTATCCGCTTTATCAGCACCGCCATGAGCGCGGAGATACTCCCTGTATTCATCCGCGTATCTCTCTTTCTGCTCTCTACCTACCATGTATTTGTGCAGACAACCGCCGCACATGAACAGTTCAGCTGTTTTCGCGTTATGACCGCGGTAGCGCGCTATTCTCTTTCTGCATTTTTGGCAGTATTGCTTTTCGTTGTTCTCCTCCGCCTTGATGGTAACTCCCGCGATCTCCTGTCCTATCATAGTTGAAACAGGCTCGGGGTCGTAGCTCATCTTCAGCTTTTTGCGCCTGTCAAGCTCGTTTTCCTTTTCGGCAATCTTCGCGCGGTAATCCTTGCCGAGAAGCTCCGACAGTGCAAGAGGCTTGCTCACATAATAAGCGGACTCCGCCGTGACAAGATATCTCTGTGCCTCCTGCTCCAGCTGTGTTCCGATATCGCCATCACAATCAGCAGGCGCTATCGCGAACAGATTTCCGCCGCCGTTGTACAGGATACAATCAAATCCTGTCAGTTTTATCAGCAGTTCGGGCACGATGTTTTCCTGTACCTCGGTGATGATGGTACTTGCTCCGCGGATATCGGACAGATCGTTGTTTTCAAGATAATAGCCCTTTATCCTGTATGTACCGCCCTTTATAAGACGCACATCTATATCGCGTCCGAGTGAGGGCAGTTTACCGTTCATATAGGCAAGGGCATCATCCGCAAAATGCTCTGACTCTGCGCTCTCACAGCCTGTCCTTTTGTACAATTCCGCGAGGATATCGTACAGCCGCTGTTCTTCCTTTGAATACATATCCTTCTCCTTTCGTCTGAACAGAAAGTAATATGATCACTTTAATATGATAGCACTTTTTGTCGAAAAAAGCAACAAAACGCAGCGCGCGTTAATGAATTTTGTGTACATTCACAAAAACAGCTGTGTGCTTTCTACATTTTGGTGATGTCAGCGAGACTTCCGCTTCTTGACAATTGTGCCTTTCGGTGATATAATACTAATGCATGGGGCGGGGATTGAAACTTAATTTTCAAAGACTCTTCAGGGGCTTTAATTGAGTGTTATCTCGCACGCGTGCGGGGATTGAAACTTATTGCTTGGATTTACCAGGTCACCCATCCCTTTAGTGTTATCTCGCACGCGTGCGGGGATTGAAACTCATAAGTCTCATTGGTGGGAATGCATACATAACGTAACATTTCACACGCACGAAAAGCAAAAGCACCTCGACCTGATAACAAATATCCGCCCGCGGCAATTAAGCTTTGGGCGGATATTATTTATGGGCACAGTGCTCCACGAGTGCGTATCTACGCTCCATTCTCCTAAAAGCGGTATTGTTCGTATACACTCAATACTCAGGAGTCCAACGGAATCTAAAGGAGTATAGATTAGCCAGATGCATCTCGTTTTGCCAGCAGATTATTATAATTTGATCTTACATCAACATTATTCGCATAATGTGACCCGAAATCAAGATATATAGTCTATAATTTTATCACAAGGAAAGTCGGTGATAATGATGTATGAGGATTTTGGAGAAAAGCTGTTGAAGATACGCAAAGCAAAAGGGTTTACGCAAACCGAGCTAGGCGAAAGAATAGGCTGAGGGTATTCATCAATCAGCAAGTACGAAAACGGAAGTCAGAAACCTGAACTTGACACGGTTATTGAGTTAGCTGATATATTGAATGTTTCAATTGATTATCTCGTAGGAAAGAAAGAGCCATCCACCATTTCAGTAGACGGCTTGCACGATGAGCAAATAGTACTGCTGGAAACCCTCACCGAACAGTTTCGGAAAAACAACTGTACCACAAAGAAAATGACCGAAGAGCAATGTGCACTCATAGGTCGAATCGTAGAAGAGTTTATTAAATAACTACATCGTTCGTTTAATATATCTTCTCACACTTTCACGTGTCACCCTCCACTGCCTACCAACCTTAAAAGCCTCTACATCACTGCTCTGCACCAACCGCAGGGCGGTGTTTTTGCCTATATGGAGAAGTTTTTGCAGATCCTTTATAGTCAGGATATCTTTAGTATTATTCAGCATAATAAGCCTCCTTTATGGTTTAACAAAGTTTATTTAATCCCATGTTCGCCCATATTGTCCCTCTGCTCGGAGATATATTATTCCTGCGGAGGTGATGAACTATGGGACAAGCGCGAAGCTCATAGCGTCGATCGTTGAAACAGGACTGATGGCGATACTCGGCATTGCTTGCATTATTTCAGAGTGCAACAAACAGACTCGTACACAGGCACTGCAGAACACCATCGACAACGCACAGCAGGAGATGAAGCGAGTCAACAGCACACCATTCCTGCTGAAGTAAAGTTTATCTAGGTTTATCTAAGACCGCACATATAGCCCCGTTGTTGTGTAACTCAAAACACAGCAGCGGGGCTTTTTGTGTTTCTTACAAACCGCATAACCAAGCCGTTTAAGGAGGTAAAAATGTTTAAAAACCCACGCTACACCACAAAAGGAATCAACGATAACCTGCCTATTATGACACAGATCTTTCTTTGGGGGCTCATTGAAACGATGGATGTCCCAGAGCAGGACTACTTGCAGGTGTTCACGCTCTCTGTTGAGGATGGACAGCAGAAGATACTTCACGAGCAGGAGTTCCCCGAATACTCTGCGGAGCATCTGTTTCCCAGCACTGATCCCATTACAGGCAAGATCTTCGTCATCGATGACGAGACCCATTCCACTATGCTTTTTGCTGAAGAATACTAAGGAGGTACTATTATGCAAAACGACATCATTTTCTGCGACTGCTGCGGATGCGAACTCACAAGCGATTCTGTTCACTATTTTGAGGACGAATATCTTTGCTCGGACTGTCTTGACGATTCAACCATTGTCTGCTCTTACTGCGGCGAGCGCATCTGGAGCGACGACAACGCAGGCACCATGAGCATGCCGCTGTGCGATCGCTGCTACGATAATCACTACACATCCTGTGACGACTGCGGACGCATCATACATCAGGACTACGCAAACTACTTCGATGATGATGACTACCCCTACTGCGATGCCTGCTTTAACTTAAGAAACAACGGTCCAATTCACGATTACAATTATAAGCCTGACCCCGAGTTCTATGGTGAGGGTTCACGCTATTTCGGAGTTGAACTGGAGATCGATAAGGGTGGCAAGCTTGGCGAAAATGCAGAGCATATAATATCTGTCGCTAATGCTATTGCAGAACATATTTACATCAAGTCTGATGGCAGTCTGAACGACGGCATGGAGATAGTAACGCATCCTATGAGCCTTAACTACCACAGAATAGATATGCCGTGGGAAAAGATCTGCGACAAGGCTATACGGCTTCATTACCAGAGCCACAAAACTACGACCTGCGGTCTGCATATTCATGTGAATCGTGATACCTTTGGTGAGACCCGTGAGGAGCAGGATGAATGCATCTCTCGGGTCTTGTATTTTGTAGAACACCATTGGGCTGAGCTTCTGAAATTCAGCCGCCGTACTGAGTACACTATGAATAAATGGGCGGCAAGATACGGCTATAAACACGACCCTAAAGCGATACTGGATAGTGCAAAGAAAGGATGTAATGGTAGATATGCGTGTGTTAATATAACGAATTGGAGCACCATAGAGTTCAGAATGTTCAAAGGTACGCTGAAAGTCAACACCATCATTGCGACTCTGGAGCTGGTCAACAAAATTTGTGACCTTGCTCTGTATCTTACTGACGAGGAGATTGCGGGAATTAGCTGGACTAGTTTTGTAAAGTCGCTCAACAATGACGATCACGGCGAGCTGATAACCTATCTCAAAGAACGTCAGCTATACGTCAACGAACCCATTGACTTCAAGGAGGATGAGTGATATGTGTGCAATTTTCGGACTTATCGACTACAAAAACTACTTCACCAGACAGCAACGAGAAAAGGTGCTGAAAGTGCTGTCAAAGAAGTGTGAGGTCAGAGGTACTGATGCTACTGGCTTCGCCTACATCCACGATAGCAGGTTGAGCATTTTCAAAAGACCCCTTGCCGCTCATAAGATAAGGCTGCGCCTGCCATTTGAGAGCAATGTCGTTATGGGACACACTCGCATGGCTACACAGGGCAACAAGTTTGAGAATTACAACAATCACCCGTTTTCGGGGCGTTGCGGTATGACAGACTTTGCCCTTGCTCATAACGGAGTGCTTCACAACGATGAGAAGCTCCGCAAAGACCTCAAGCTGCCTGTGACAAAGATAGCGACTGACAGCTATATTTCTGTCCAGCTCCTAGAACAGAACAAATCCCTCGACTTCGATTCCATCGCACAGATGGCAGAACAGCTCGAGGGGTCTTTTACTATTACGGTATTGGACATGGCTCGCAATATGTATTTCATAAAAGGCGACAACCCATTAGCTTTGTATCACTTTGAGCGTGAGGGCTTCTATATATACGCAAGCACTGCGGCGATACTGGATTGTGCACTGATAACGCTCGGGCTTGTGACGAAATTCTACACCGAGATCGATGCTAAGTGCGGAGATATACTGCGAATTTCGCCTGATGGTGAGCTAACCTCAGCCAAGTTCAATACAGCCAAACTGGATGCACTCGATTACTATTACAGTTATCGCCCATACTGGTGGACTCATGCTGAGCCTGAGGATTACGCCGAATGGTTTGAGAGCGCCGCTGTCAAGGAGTTGAAGCAGTTCGCAAGTTATATCGGTGTTTCGGAAAAGGACATCGACCTCCTGCTCGAATACGGCTACACCGTCGATGATGTGGAGGATCTTCTCTATATTCCAGAGGGCGTCGAAACAGCGGTTGAAGAGATACTTTGCGAGTATGCTTACTGCGGAGGTGAATGGTAATGCGGAACTTCGTGTTCGGTTATGCCCGAGTTTCCACCGAGCAGCAGAACCTCGACCGTCAGCTTGATATGCTCGAAAAGTACGGCGTTGACCACATCTACAACGAGAAGATGACGGGAACCAAACGCAATCGCCCTGAACTTGAAAAGCTCCTTGAAAGGCTCACTGAGGGGGACACCGTAGTTGTGGAGTCCCTCTCCCGTCTGGGGAGAAGTACCAAAGACCTCATCTGGCTTATGGAGACATTCAATGGACGTGGGGTCAATCTTGTTTCGCTGAAAGAATCTATTGACACCACAAGCAGTACAGGAAAGCTACTGTTTACGCTGATGTCCGCACTAGCGCAGTTTGAGCGTGATGTCCTTGCTGACAGAACGAAAGAAGGTCTTGCCGCTGCGAGAGCGAGAGGGCACAAAGGTGGCAGACCTGCTACTGATAGAGAAGCGGTCCGCAAGGCTGTGAGACTTTACAATACAGGTGAGTATACAGTTAGGGAAATTACGGAACTGACTGGTATAAGGAAAACCGCTCTATATAAGAATATATAGCAAAAACAGGTCTGATGCTAAAATGCACAGACCTGTTTGTTTTTTATCTAATCCAACTCCTGCTCCAAATTAGCAAATAAATCACAGTTGAAGAATTCTTTGAGCGAGATATCAAAACCGTCACATATTTTGTGCAATGAAACAACACCGGGATTCTTACTCTTTTGATTAAGCATACTATAAATTGTAGATGGAGATACACCTGCCTTATATGCCAGACCGTTTATTGTGATATTTCTTTCTTCAGATAGATCTAATATCCTTTTGGCAACAGCTTCTTTGGCAGTCATATACAAAAACCTCCTATCTGCGATATATCCCACAAAGATAATTTTATCAAATATTTGTATATGATGTGTGGGATATATCGCAAAGATCAGGTGTTTGTGCTATAATTGGGATATATCCCAAAAACAGAAATAGCAAGCCGTTATGACTTGCTATTCTTCATAAATCATGACAATTTGCGAAAGAATGTTTACATTTTAACATGAAATATTATACATCTTTTTCAGAATAAAGTCAAGATATACTGTTGTTTTAACGAAAAACATTATAATATTGAGGACGTGTTTCAAAAAAACGGGACAGCTATAATATTTCAGCCGTCAAAAACATGGTCATGCAGGAGGAGAATATGTCAAAACGAGGAGAAAATATATACAAAAGAAAAGACGGACGATGGGAGGGGCGGTACAAAACCAAAAGTACCGCAAACGGTAAGATGAGATATATTTCGGTGTATGGAAGAACTTACACCGAAGTCAAAGAGAAGATAAGACAGATCAGACCCGATGATATCACAGACCCGAAATGTCGCTTTACAGTAATGAGATTATGTGAGGAATGGCTCAACAATAAAGCATACTCCATAAAGGAGTCTACTTTGGCAAATTACAGAATGAAGCTTGAAAAATACATATTTCCATATCTGGGTATATTGAAATATGAACAGCTTACAGAGCAGGTACTGGAGAACTTCCTTGACCATCTGTTAAGCGAGACAGGTCTTTCTGCTAAGTACGTTTCTGATATACTTTCGATCATAAAAAGTGTTGCGAAATATGCCCATAAAAAGTACGGTTGCATCAATATTATCGCTGATACCTCTCATCCGAAAAGTCAACAGCCCGAGTCCAAAACAACACTGTCAAGGTCGGATGTTAATATACTGCTGTGCACTGTTATGGATAATACCGACCTTACGAAGCTGGGTGTGCTGATAAGTCTCTACACAGGAATACGAATAGGCGAGCTTTGCGCGCTAAAATGGTCGGATATTGATCTTGACAGCAATGTGTTGAGTATAAACCGTACTGTACAGCGCATCAGCGAGAGCGGCGGCAAGGGAACGAAGCTGATATTCCAGCCGCCGAAAAGCAGTTCATCACGTCGCCTGATACCTCTGCCCGAAACGTTGACGCCGCTGCTTCATTCATTTGAAGGTGAGAAGGAGCATTTCATCTTGTCAGGGAGCAGCAAGTGTATAGAGCCACGAACGATGCAGTACCGTTTTAAAAGTATATTAAAACGATCTGGTCTGCCATCAGTAAACTTTCATATTCTCAGGCACACATTTGCTACCTATTGTCTGACACTGGGTTTTGACATCAAAACGTTGTCGGAAATACTTGGACATTCTTCTGCACAGATAACAATGAGATGTTATATCCATTCGTCCCTGGAAAGAAAAAGACAATGCATGGAGCTTATAAAAGGCTTCGATAAGCCGTCAGAATTTTCGTCAGGCAAAAAATAAAGCGTGTCGCTATACACGAAAAGCGGCATCTTTCGCAAATTGTCATGATTTATGAAATCTGCGTTGCTTTTATATAAGAATATACTATATTATGCTGGCAAAGCGGACATATTATGCAGGAGCGTTTGGTTGTTAATTCTTATGGAGGTAATATTGATGAACGAAACAAACATATCGCAAGTACCAGTTGACGTAACGCTCGAAAACGGCACTCAGGCCCTTCAGCAAGAGGATTGGGAAACGGCAAAAGCTTTCTTTGCGAATATGCTGCAACAGGACAACCGAAATGTTGACGCAAACATTGGTCTGTGCCTTGCTGAATACAAGCAGAAAACGCTGAACGACCTTATCAGACAAGAGAGCGATTTCTATAACAGCGAGAATTTCATGCAGGCGTACAAGTATGCCGACAAACAGCGCAGGAATGAATTTGATGCGCTCCATGAGGCGTGGTTGAACCTGCATCCGCAGTGCAAGAGGAAATCTGACAGGAAAATACGCAGAAACGCTACCATTGCAGTAGTTGCTGTATCAGTGCTGTTAGTATGTTATTTTCTGATATTTCCTGCCGTGCTGAACATCGTGCTGAACTCGGGTGGTGCTGACTTTGTGGAAATGAATGATATTGTCGCTATGTCACCGTATAAAGTCAGCTATACATACGTCGCGGACGGCTCGTATAATGTCATGGATAATAGTCGCAAGATCAATACTATTACGATTGCAGACACTGTGGATGAATTGATCGTGTTGCGTTGGGTTATGGATCAGTCGGTACGCACCGTCAACAACAAATCCGATGTCGATCGGCTGCTTGTTCAAGTCCAAGCCTCGCTGGACCATTACGATATCCTCAGCAGCGTAGATTTCAAAGGCTTTGAGGATTACGCGACATTTATATACGATAAAGGCAGCACGGTAGAATATTCCTTTATTAATACGGACAACACAACGGATTTTAGTTATTCTGGTGTCATTACGGAACATAACGCTGACAGTCTTGCAGAAATGCAATCGCTGCACACTCTGTCGCTTTCCGATATAGGCTACAGCGACCTGTCCTTCCTGAAAGAACTAAAGTATCTTAAAAACTTA
This sequence comes from Oscillospiraceae bacterium, assembly GCA_015067375.1. Taxonomy (GTDB): domain Bacteria; phylum Bacillota; class Clostridia; order Oscillospirales; family Ruminococcaceae; genus CAG-115. The sequence continues at coordinate 19,167 of SVMQ01000005.1, forward strand.
TCTATCAATGGTGCAACATCCCCTGCAAAAATACTTGATGCATTGGAACACCTCCCAATGCTTGAGGAACTGACGCTGACAAACTGCAATTTTACCTCCTTTAGCCTGTCTGACTCGTTCAGCGGATTGAAATCACTGGATGTATCAAATAATGGCATGGCATCGCTGGATATAAGCGCGCTTACTTCGCTGACAACTCTGAAAGCGGATAATAACAGTTTCACCTCCATCGACCTGTCTAACAACACTGCATTGCAGGACATCTATCTCGATTGGCACAAGATGAAGGAATGTCCCGATATGTCAAAGATGACTGACCTTAATTTCGATACAGTAATACTGCCGCAAGTATATGTTGACGAATTAGATATTACGCTATTGCCCAGAAACATCAAGGGACTTATCATAGCTGTTGAAGAAATGGCTGATGTGACAACAATTTCTTCTAACTTCCCTGAGTTGGAGTTTTTGACTATCATATATTCGAACTATTATTTCCGCGAGCCACAGGGAATGGGCAAATTCAGCAATCTGGATTATTTCTATATTATGACCGCCGACGATAGCACCCGAAAATGGATAGAATATTTAGACAACATCAAAATGGTGAATTTAAACATAGAACACACAGCGGTAGGAAAGGTAATCGTCAGCAGAAGATATGACTATCTTGGCAGAAAATACGAGACCGAGGATTACTCGCCGTTTGAAACTGCTGACGAATACTATGATTACTGGAAAGATCTGATGTCTCCGCAGGGTTTTTCCTCGCTGTTTTACGAGAGCTGCGGAATAGACTTCTCGCCCTACTTCCGCTGTATGGGATATTAATAAAAAGGAGAATTTAATATGAGCGAACAAACCACCATCGCACCCGTCACCGCCGAGGAGTGGGTATGCCCCTCCTGCGGAAAAACCAACAACAGTAGTTTCGCGTTTTGCGAAAATTGCGGAACAAAAAAGCCTGCTCCGCAAGCAGCGCAGCAGGAGCCTCCACAGACTGTGCCCCAAAAGCAAGCGCCGAAGCTCACAGACAACGCTAAGAAAAAGCTGCTGTTTGTAGGACTTCCCACTGCTGTTTGCGCGGTTATCGCGGTAGTATGCGTCATCAATGCTGCGATAAGTATGTCGGACCACGCAGCCGAAAAGAAAAGCTATGATGCTTTCGTAGCTAGGGAAACCGAGAAGGCAGAAGAAGCAGTAGAGGAGCTTGACGCTCAGATAGCCTTGCTCGATGCGGAGATAGAAGGGCTTAATGCTAAGGCAGCGGACTACCAGACCAGGATAGAGGAATGCGCACAAAACGAGCAGAAGCTGGAGGATGACATTGTGAAATTCCAGCAGGAGCTTGCCGATATCGATGCCCTGAAAGCAGAAAATTCCGACCTGAAAGATGACCTTGCAGCACTGAAAGCTGAACAGGAAGCTTTGGGGGGCGATGCCGGAAAATTCATAACAAGTCCTGATTACAACACCGCTGAATACGCGAAGGAGCAGATAGCTTCAATAATGAATACCCAGCAGGATATGATATATCAGCTGAAAACAGGTATTGTTGACCACATCACACTGCTGTATAAGGAACTGGGCATCTCCTCGGCGGCAGATACATCGAGTCTTTATCCCATTGAGCCTCCTGAGGATATCGGCAAGGAGCTTGCAGAGGAGGTCATCGGCGTAGTTGCGGGAGCATACGGCTCTGAGATCGCAGATTTTGCCGGTGGCGTTGCAACCGAAATGGTGAACGGAAGCGACCTCTCCACCGCGCTGGATACAAAGATAAAGGATACCATCAACTCCAAGATAAAGGGAGCACAGGATGATATTCTCGATGCCGCTACAGGAGGACTGTATAGCTCGTTCACTGAGGCAGCAGACGCTGTTGAGAAGTTCACTCAGCTATACAATAAGTTGACTGACTCCACCCCGAATTACTGCCTGAGATACATCTGCGCGGATATGCAGCAGAGCATCAATAAGATGACTGCATTTGTGGATGATGATAACATCTCCGTGGAGGATATGGAGGAGCTTATATCCGCGCTGAACAGGCTGCATATCATGGAGGAGAGCTACAAGGATATCGCACAGAGCACAAACGGTTTTACATCAGATTATTATTCCGGAGAGCTTAGTGATATAGCGACAAACGTATACTGTCAGCTTGTTGTAGATAACGAGAATCTAGTATACTATTTCGCACTGATGGAGGGTTGACAGATGAATTTTTCTATAAAGGCATTCCTGCCGTTGATAGTATGTGTAGCAGTTATCATAGCTGCTCTTGTTGTGATATTTGTTACAACGAACTCAACGGATTATATGTCGCAGCGCCTGAAATACGATTACGGCACGGCTGAAAATGACGAGCTTGTGCAAGGCAGAGAGGACAGCATCAAGCAGCATAACAAAGATATTGAGAAGTGCAACGAGGTCATCGTGCAGCACGAGGCAGCACTCGCTGAGGCACAGCAGAAGGTCGCTGATGCACAGGCGATGTATGACGAGCTTGCGCGTGGCGAAGGCAGCGAACTTGCTGAGCTGAAAGCGAAAAACGAGGAGTACCTCAGTGAGATAGAAGCTATCTCTGCGGCTCTGGACGCGCTTGATTCAGATGATGCTTCTGTTGAGGAACTCAAAAAGCGTTATGATGAAATGTGCGTTGATGCAGTGCGTTTCGATGTGAAGCGTGAGGATTTCCGCACGATCGAGGTGGAGCTGGTCAGACCGAATTTTGATGAGAACAATCTCCGTGCAAATCAGACTACTGCGAATTTCTATTCTGTCCTCGGAGACTATACTGGTATTTTCGGACAGATGCTTTCTAATTCTATCGACACAAATATCTACAACGGTTTTGATAAGGTCATTGCTGCTGTCAACATTATGACCAACACAGTAAACGAGCATCTCCACAACGCTGATATGCTTGCTATCAAGATGAAAACAAGTCTTGATGCGGCTACAGCTATTATGTCTGAGGAACTTTCAGGCGATGCCCTCGCATTCGAGACAGAGCTGTATGCGCTCGCATACGCTGCACGCACAGAGCAGGCATACGACGAGGATCGTATCGCGCTCATCAGAGAGATGGAATACGCCAAGAGAGTTATGGAGGCTATGTATCCCGTATATGAGATGCTGCTGTCAGACAGCGAAGACAATGAGCGCTTCCTGAGGGATCTGGAGTTCGATATCAGCTCTATGAGCGGATACATAGGCGCTCTGTGCAAGGAGGACGGCGAGGGTGCTCTCACAGAGGAGGAGACCGATGCAATATGGGTAAGCGCACTGGACCTCATTCCGATGATATGCGATGTTACAACAGACCCATCCTATGTTTACAAGGGAGTAAGACTGACCGAGCATAGGGTGACGTTTGATTTCGGCTACAAGCCTGATGAGCTGTTACAGGGCAAGAAAACTATCAACGGCAACACCTATACCTTTGCGCTGAGGCAGTATGAGAGAGGAAATGATACACCTCATACGGAGTTCTATTACTCGTCCGACGGAAAACCGCTGTATATCAAATATAAAACTCAGACATTGTACCTTAATGAAGGCAGATTGGTGTATCCAAACGATCCTG